>JACCTS010000391.1 GCA_013812245.1 Rubrobacter sp. | reverse complement strand
CTGGATCTGACCGACGAGCAAACCCGGAACAAAGTAAGAGGCGTAAGCTCGCACGAGCACCTTCGGCAGTTGTACGAATCGGGATGAATCAATGATCGCCATGAAACGGAATACTCCACCGACAGCTTCAAACCTGTTTTGCGGAGCCAAGATCGGAGTTCTATGAACTTTAGACTCACCGACGCGCAGCAGAAAATCAAAAAGCGCGCGGCGGAGCTCGCCGACCGGGAGGTCGCGCCGCACGCGGCGGAGCTGGACCGGGAGGACCGCGTCCCGTTCGAGACGCTGGAGCGGATGGCGGACGAGGGGTTCATGGGGCTGTGCGTGCCGGAGAAGTACGGTGGGGCTGGGGCTGACTTCCTCTCGTACTGCCTGCTGATAGAGGAGATCAGCCGCGCCGACGCGGGCGTGGGCGCGACGCTCGCGGTCCACACCAGCGCGGGAACGCTGCCGATCCTGGCTTACGGCACGGAGGAGCAGAAGTCCCGCTGGGTTCCACCGCTCGCCAGCGGAAGCCGCATCGGGAGCTTCGCGCTCACGGAGCCGAATACGGGGTCTGACGCAGCCGCCATCGAGACGCTGGCGGAGCGGGTGGATGGCGGATACTGCGTCTCCGGGCACAAGCAATGGGTGACCAACGGACGGGTCGCCGGAACTATGATCCTCTTCGCCCGCGCCGTCGGCGGGGCCACCGAAGGCGTCACGGCGTTCATCGTCCCGATGGATGCGGAAGGCATCTCTTTCGGGAAGCATGCGGAGAAGATGGGCGTCGTCTCGGCGACCACGGACGATGTGTTGCTCGACGATGTTTTCGTGCCTGAAGAGGATCGGCTCGGGAAAGAGGGGAGGGGGCTCCGAGTGGCGCTCGGGACGCTGGATCCTGGCAGGATCGGGATCGCCGCCCAGGCCGTTGGCATTGCGGAGGCCGCCTTCCGGTACGCGACGGGATACGCGGCGGAGCGCGAAACGTTCGGCAAGCCAATCGCCGAGCATCAGGCCATCGCCTTCAAGCTGGCCGACATGCAGACGAAGATAAGGGCCGCTCGTCTCCTCGTCCACGAGGCGGCCTGGATGAAGGATGAAGGGATGCGCGTCACCGAGGCCGGCGCCCGCGCCAAGCTATACGCCTCGGCGGTGGCGAAGGAGGTCACGGACGATGCGGTGCAGGTGCTCGGAGGGCGCGGGTACATGAAGGACCATCCCGTCGAGCGTCACTACAGGGATGCGCGGGTCACGGAGATTTACGAGGGCACCTCAGAGATACAGCGGCTCGTGATCTCACGCGGCATCCTGCGCGAGCACACCGAATCCCTCGAAGCTCCGGGCGGCGTCGAGGAGACGCGGCCCGTCGTCGGCTGATCCGTAGCCGAATGAACGTCTCCGGCGGCTCACCGTTACGCCCGTTTGAATAACGGTGCGCGGGCTGTATACTCATCCTGCTGCGTAAAAGAGAAATACGTCCACGATTCTTGAGACGCCGGGTGTTCAAAGGGCGTCTCGTTTTTGTGTCATGTGCCTGTCCCTCTTCACCGAGCGGTCGCCCACGACGTTTACTCCTTATGGTGGCGCGACTACAGGCGAACAGAGGAAGGACCACAGAACATGACAATGACTCTACCCGAGGCTACCCACGCCTCGTTCGAGGATTTCCCCGTCTCCGGCAAGGTGCGAAAGGCCATCGCCGACCAGGGCTGGGAGATCCCGACCCCTATACAGGCTCTATCGATCCCCGCGCTGCTCAATGGCGAGGACGTCGTCGGGCTCGCGCAGACCGGGAGCGGCAAGACGGCAGCCTTCGCCATACCGCTGATCGAAGCCATGGACCCGAAGGTTCGCGGCATACAGGCGCTCATTGTCGTGCCGACGCGGGAGCTGGCCTCGCAGGCCGCGACCGAGCTTAAGAGCCTCTCCCGCTACAACCCGGTCCATCCGGTCGTCCTCTGCGGGGGAACGTCCATCAAACCCCAGATCAATGCGCTCCGCAGCCGGTCCACCAGGGTCGCCGTCGGCACGCCGGGACGCATCCTCGACCATCTCCAGCGCGGGACCCTGAGGCTCGGTTCGGTGAAGTATCTGGTGCTGGACGAGGCGGACCGGATGCTCGACATGGGCTTCGCGCCGGACGTCGGACGCATCCTGTCGCACACGCCGGACGGGCGCCAGACGGCCCTCTTCTCGGCCACGATGCCGAAGGAGATCCGGGGCATAGTCCAGCGTCACATGCGCTCGCCCCGCTGGCTCTCGGTCGAGTCGGATGCCCCGACCGTGGATACCGTAGAGCAGGTCTACTACCGTGT
>JACCTS010000374.1 GCA_013812245.1 Rubrobacter sp. | reverse complement strand
TCGTAAAGCAGATGACTGGTCTCCAACGCCATCGGCTCTCCGTTGGCATCCCGAACCCGCTTCACGCGAACTATCCGCTCGCCGGGGGTATCCGGAGCGTCCTGGCGACAACGGGACTGGCCACCCTGCGCCTGCGCTACATCACCGACGCCACGAGCAGCGGCCGGGGTGTGTACATTGACTACGTCAGGATCAGAGGACAGCAAGGCGCCCTGTTCGACGACACGCGGCCTGAGGTTGCCAGAGGTCCGCATCCTGGGGCCGGACTTTGAGCCGGGACTAGCCAGCTAGTCCCGCACCCGCACCTCGAAGCGCGAACCACCGGTTCCGGTGACCACGCGGATGTCAGCCAGGGAAGCCACTATCGCATCGGCCTCGGAGAGATCATCTTCGTCGTGGGTCGTCGCCACCGCGACCACGGTCATGCCGGCTGACTTGCCGGCCCGGATGCCGGAGGGGGCGTCTTCTATCACTACGCAGTCTTCGGGGCTGGCGCCCAAGATCTCCGCGCCCTTCAGGTAAGCGTCCGGGTGCGGCTTGCCCTCTGTTACATCTTCGGCTGCGATGAACCGATCCGGCCTGGGAAGGCCAACGTGTTCGAGCCTGCGGGACGCCAGGGCTCTCGGTCCCGAGGTGACGACGGTCCAGCCGCTATCGGGGATGGAGGAGATCAACTCCAGAGCCCCCTCGACTTCGAGCACGCCGTCGAGGTCCCCGATCTCCACCCGCTCCAGCTCTCTGGTCTCCTCCTCCGCGTCCAGGTGTGGGGCGACCAGGTGAACGGTCTCTATGGTTCTGCGTCCGTGGGCAACCTCCAGGATGCGTTCTGCCTGGATGCCCTGACGTTTGGCCCACTCACTCCAGATACGCACGACGGCGCGGGTCGAGTCAACCAGCACCCCATCGAGATCGAATAGAACCGCCTCGCACCCAAGGCTTTTCACAAGCATCCCCTCCTGCAATTCATCGGACGCCCCGCCCGTCGAGGACACGACTATACTACGGATCGGACGGGCGCCGGTCGGGAAGCCCAGGTCCGATCGGAGTCAGACGAGCAATGCTAGCGGTCTCGGCTCGGGAACCTTCCCCGGATTTTCCGGCTTCCTATCATTGATCCCTTGGGTTTACATTGCGCTCCGCGCCGGCCGGAGAGGCTTTTTGCGCAAAGAGAAGGGGAGCCTGGATCTCAGGCTCCCCTCTATAGATGGACTTTGTTGGATCCGGATCAGGCAGCGTCGCTGAGGACGGGCTCGTAGTTGCCCCGCCTCAGCATCCGCTCGGCCTCTTTCTGCAGTTGGCGGATGCGCTCCCTGGAGATGCCCAGTTCGTCGCTGAGTTGGGCGAGGGTCGCGGGCTTCTCGTCGTCGAGGCCGTAGCGCCGGACCAGCACGCGCCGCTGGCGCTCGGGCAGCGTCTCGATGGCATCCGCGAGACCTGAGGTTTCCATCTCGCTCAGTACCTCGCCGGGCGTGTCCGAAGACCGCTCGTCCTGAACGAGGTCGCCCACCTCCGACGAACCCTCTTCCACGCTCAGGGGCTGGTTGAGGCTGGTGGCGTCGGGGAGGGCATCCTTGGTGTCGCGCACCTGCTCGACGGTCCATTCCAGACGCCCGGCGACCTCCTCGTCGGTCGGCTCGCGCCGGAGCTCCTCGGAGAGCGCGTTGTAGACGCGGGCCATCTTGCGGATCTTCTCTCCCATGTGGACAGGGACCCGAATGGTCCGGCCCTTGTCCGCCACGGCCCGCTGAACACCCTGTCGGATCCACCACGTCGCGTAAGTCGAGAAGCGGAAGCCCTTATCAGGATCGTACTTGTCTATAGCCTTCATCAGGCCGATGTTGCCCTCCTGGATGAGGTCCTCAAATGGCAGCCCCATTCCCCTGTACTTCTTGGCGACCGACACGACGAGCCGGAGGTTCTTCTCGACCAGCCTCCGGCGGGCCTTCGCGTCCCCAGCCTTCGCCCGCCGGCTGAGATCCACCTCCTCCTCATGGGTCAACAGCCTGCCCTTGTCTATCTTGGCAAAATAATCCGGCAAGAGCCCCGGCGTCTCGTTGTCACGTCCGGAGCGTCGCCGCGTCGCGGTAGCTTCCATAAATGGCCTCCTTATAAAACTTGTACAACTGATGCTGGAACAGAACGAGATCTCAGAGCGCCAGGACCGCCACAGGGCGATCCCGTAAGACTGGTTTTGATGATGGGATTCTGGAGCATCTGAGTACACGTATATTATGCACGATTTGCCGTATTTGTCAAGAATTAGGGCTCATTTTCGCGTCCGGCGGGGTACTCTGCTCGACGCTCAGAACATCGCGAACCGGCACTACAAGCCGCTCCTGCGGCGGGCCGGCCTCCCCCTATCCGCTTCCACGATCTCCGGTATAGCTGCCGGTCCCTGCTCGCCCAACGCGGCGAACCCCTCCGCGATCTGCAAGCCCTCGCCGAGCACGCATCGGCGGCGTTCACGATGCAACGCTACACCCACCATTACGGAACGTCGGCGGGACGCACCGCCCGCGCGATGGACGACATACTCCCCGAGGCGTCGCCGGAACCTAAATCCTCGCGGTGATGTATAGCTGATGTAAATAAGCCCCCGGAGACGATCCGAGGGCTTGCCTCATTCCGAGTATTCGGCTTACTTATGGGGAATTCCGAAGAGCCGGCGAGCGGACTCGAACCGCTTTACTGCTCCAGCTACGAGTGTGCGGTCAGTGGTTGCTGAGCGTTGCATGGGTTAGCAATTTCCGCATAAGTAAGCGATCTCTTGTTCCCTCGATTGCTCGGTATTGTAGGGCATTGCGTCCGGGTTAGGGTCAAACTAGAGTCAGCATGCCGTGGATTACGCGTGGCCGGTTCCTTCGCAGACTACATCCACGATTGGGATATCTCAACTCGCTCGAAGCGCGAGTAGGGATAAGGTCAGGCTTCCCGCAACAGGGCAAATTCACCCTCGGCTGC
>JACCTS010000348.1 GCA_013812245.1 Rubrobacter sp. | reverse complement strand
GAGTTCCTACCCTGGATACGCGGT
Organism: Rubrobacter sp.; assembly: GCA_013812245.1. Taxonomy (GTDB): domain Bacteria; phylum Actinomycetota; class Rubrobacteria; order Rubrobacterales; family Rubrobacteraceae; genus JACDGB01. Next base: position 10,281 of record JACCTS010000348.1, on the reverse strand, counting down.
CGGTAGCTGAAGCGTCCTCGCCGCCTTGGTTCCTCTCTACCACCGCGGTTTGTATGATAATCTTCATTAAGTGAGCAACTGCGGAAAGTAGATACTTTACGTGCCCCCAAGTTCTGGACTAAACAAGGAACAGCTCGACACTCCAGCGTCCGATGATGGTCGCGAAGAAGAGCGTCTCACGGCGCTAGATCACCTGAATGCAATACGACCCGAGACTGATCACGTCCTTCAGAAACTGGTCGATGAGGTGCGTGACATATTCGGCACCGATCTCTGCATGGTGAACCTGAATCTTTCCGACGTGCAATACTTCCGGACTTGGTCGGGAGAGCTGCCCGCGGACTTGGCCGAAGCCAGGCAAGACGCCCTCGAGCACAGCATGTGCCAGTACGTGGTGCACAGCGAGATGCCGCTCATAGTGAAAGACTTCTCGGCTACCGAAGAGTTTAGGGAGCAACACTGGTGTGTAAACTACGGCATCCACTTTTACGCGGGGGCACCGCTGATCACCTCCGATACCCACGCCATCGGCACCCTCTGCCTGCTGAACACCCAGCCCATCGAGTTTGGCGAGGACCAGATGAGGATGCTTGGGGGTTTCGCCCAAGCGGTGGTCGGGAGACTCGAACTGCTCGGCGCGCTTGGACGCGAGCAAGACGCCAGGCAAGAGGAAACCCGACGCAGCGAGGATCGCCAACGGACCTTGGACAGCCTCTCCGCGCACATAGCGATTATCGATGAGACGGGTGCCATCCTCACCGTCAACAAGGCCTGGCGAGACTTTGCCAGGGCAAATGGAGTAGATCCGCAGAACTACGCCGAAGGCGCCAACTACCTCCGGGCATATGATTCGGCGACGGGCGCAAATTCCGAGCAGGCTGCTCCCTTTGCGGAGGGGATGCGCTCGGTTCTCAGCGGCCAGCGCGAACGATTCCAGCTAGAGTATCCCTGCCATTCACCCAGCGAACGGCGTTGGTACATTGGAAGGGTGACTCAATTCGCGGGCGGTGGTCCCCCACGAGCGGTGATCGCCCACGAAAACATCACCGAGCGCAAGCTGGCCGAGGAGAGCCGGCATGAGAGCGAGCGGCAGTTTCGCGCCCTGTTCGAGAGCACCTTGGACGCCATCCTGATTGCCAACGACACCGGCGAGTATGTGGGGGCGAACGACGCGGCCTGCGATCTGTTCGGCGTTTCTATAGACGAGTTGCTTGGAGCCAAAGTTGAGGATTTCGCAAGACCGGGAGACGAGCTTCAAACTCGCTTGGCCTGGCAGGCGTTCTTGGAAGAAGGAGAGCAACAGGGGGAGTTCCCGCTACACCGCCCCGATGGGGACGTTCGCAACCTGGAGTTCAAGGCGAAAGCCGGATTTTTGCCGGGACGCCATCTCTCAGTCATACGCGATGTTACAGAACGCAAGCGTGCCGAGGAAGCGCTGCGCGAAAGCGAAGCAACACTCAACTCCATACTGAACAACCTCGCCGAAGGCGTGCTGGTAGCCGATACACGGGGACAGGTCGTGTTCGCAAACTCAGCCGCTCGCTCAATGTTAGGAGTGCCTGACGAGGAGCCGCTCGATGAGCTGCCAGATCCCTGGGAAGACTTTGATCTGCCGGAGACGGTCGCCCATTGCGCCAGGAACACTGGGGGCATAGAGGCCGGGGTGCGCTACGAGGAAACCTTCCTTCGGGTCAAGCTGGAGTGTCTGGTCAAGCTAGAACAAAGTCGTGGCGAGGTACTGGTGGTAATCCAAGACCTCTCGGAGGGGCGCCAGCTGGAGGCCAATCAGCAGCGGTTCCTGGCCAACGCCGCCCACCAGCTCAGGACACCTATCATGGCCATCGTGGGCGCCGCTGAACTGCTGGCGACCGGGGAGGACGCGGACCCAGCCATAAAGCGGCGCCTCCTGAATCACATCTTTTCCGAGGGGCGCCGCATGCAGCGCTTATCTGAGGTCCTGCTACGCCTATCCCGGATAGGTTGGGACCGGAGGGACCCCGACTTGGGTATAGTAGATCTGAGGGAAGCGGGGCAGCAGGCGACCAAGCTGATGGAGCCGCTCGCCGAGAGCGACGGGATCAGGATCCTCACCGAAGGCAAGGGGGGTTGCGTACGCGCTGATCCCGATTGGCTCCAGGAGGTACTTATGGTCCTTCTCAGCAACGCCATAAAGCACTCCAACCGCGGCGGAGACATCAAGGTTCGTACGAGGTCTGGCGTCGTTACTGTAAAAGACGAGGGAGCCGGGATAAACCCCGTCGATCTCCCACACATTTTCGAGCGTTTCTACAAGGGCACGGGCAGCTCCCAAGGCTTCGGTCTCGGGCTGGCTATCTGTAAGGACCTTACCGAGCGGATGGGAGGCAGCATCTCAATTCGCTCCAGAGAAGGGGTAGGAACCGCGGTCGACATCGAGCTGCCAGAGGCGAGCGTAGATGCCTAACATACTAATCGTTGAGGATGATCTTGCGGTAAGAGACGTAGTGCAGATCGCCCTTGAGCGCGAGGGCTTTAGCGTCGATGCGGTTTCGGACGGTGAAGCGGCGCTGAAGCGCTTTCGATCGGCCGGGGCGTTCGATCTGGTTCTCCTAGACATAATGCTTCCGGGGCTCGACGGGATCAGCCTCTGTCAGGAACTTAGAAAAAGCAGCGATATTCCGGTGGTCATGCTCACCGCCCGCGACGGCGAAAGAAGCGTCGTACTGGGTCTCGAGGTGGGGGCCGACGACTACGTCACCAAGCCGGTTAGCCCGCTGGAGATAGTGAGTCGAGTGCGGGCGCATCTCCGGCGTCGGCGCGTCGACGCTCCAGATCAAAGGCTTGCGTTCCCCGGTCTCGTGATGGATCTTCTGCGTCGGCAGGTCTGGGTGGACGACAAGCGTGTAGACCTGACCGCTGCAGAATTCGAGGTTCTCAAGTCGCTCGCCGCCCATCCCGGCTGGGTCTATAGCCGCCAGCAGATCATGGAACAGCTTTGGGACGGAGAGTTCTACGGCGAGGTTCGCACAGCGGACGTGCACGTCCGAAATATCCGAAGGAAGATAGAAGCCGACCCGAAAAACCCCCGGTACATTCTGACCGTGCGCGGGATGGGTTACAAGTTCGCCGAGATAGCGTGATCGGCGTGACCAATTGCTCTGGTCCTAGCCGCTGCTAGTCTTGCAGGGCTTCGCCTGAGTTAATCCTGCACGCCTTCAGCACCAAGCGTGGGAGCGCACCGCCACAGCTCGCCCAATATTGTGAAGACCTCTTAACCTGCTATTCGCAGAACATTAAGCCGCTCAAGCCACAATAGGCGAGTGATCGAGAGGCAACAGATCGGCAGCCACACTAGACCTCTAGCGTCTCATGGAAGGAAACCGGGGACACCCTTGAACAAAACTGATCTGACAGCGGCGATAAGCGAGATCGGCATCATAGTGGCCGTTCGGGTGTCAAGTGAACAGCAACTTCTGCGGGTAGCTTCAGCGCTCCTCGATGGAGGTATTCGCGCTCTGGAATTGGCCTACACCACCAACCGAAGTGTCGGGTCGCTGATTCAAGAACTCAAGGGAAGCGGGTTCCTCATTGGCGTAGGAGCCGTAACCCGCTCGGCTCAGGCCCGCGAAGCCCGTGCCTTCGGCGCCGATTTCATTACAGCCTCGGTTACAACCCCGGACGTGGTGTCGGCCTGTGAGGAGATGAAGATTCCCTGCATCTTGAGCGGCCTCACCCCCACCGAAGTATGGCGAGCGCACGAAATGGAGGCGGACTTCGTCAAAATAACAGCCGCCGAAGCTCTGGGAGGGCCACCCTACATCCGTTCCCTTCGCGAGACGCTACCCGCCCTGCAGCTGGTAGGCGCTGACATGCCCCTCGATGGCTACGTTCCCTACCTCGAGGCGGGTGTCGAGGTGCTCGAGTTTCAGAGTTCTTTGGAACTTCCGCGGCTGGTCGAGGGCGGGGCGTGGGCCGAGATCTCCCGCCGGGCAGCAAAGATAGTAACCACCCGCGAGGACTGGAAGGCAGAGATCGCATGATAAAGGTTTCCATGGAAGTGCGCGAGGGAGCGGCACTGTCAAGAGCTACAGTGCAGGCCGAGAGCATACAGGAGGCGGTGAGCATCACCAGGGGACGCTATCCAGGCCGCGACGTGCGGGTGATTTTCCCTATAGACGCCGAAGGCTTCTTCTTCGAAGGGCCGGCAGAGGGAAATGAGTGGGCGAGGCTTTCTGTCGAAGGGGCTTCCATAGGCTAAGGGCAGCTCGGTGGTCAAACCTGTATTCACGACCTCGAGAGGAGAGGCGAGCAAGATTATGCATTAATACTACGTCGCGCGTTGTGTGCAGTGCTGAAGGGAAGTTCGGCTGCTTCTTAGCAGCTCTCTGAGTGGGCACTGAGCGCTAACGTGGAGGGGTGCCGCACGGAGAGCCGACGAGCGGACTCGAACCGCTGACCTAGTCTCATTACGAGTGATAATTCATGCGTTGCAGAGGTTCGCACGAGGTTGCAAATCCCGCAAATCTAGGCCGGTTTCTCTGCTCTGGCTTGCCCAGTGTTGCACCGTATTGCGTTCCCGGTGGTGTCAGAGTGGTGTCAATATAACCCTTGTATCCGCGTAGCCCGGTCCCACACGTCCAGTACGTTTCAGTCCAGTCGGGGACGCTTTGCCCTGTGCGATCGACCAATGAACCCCAGAAGACCTGGTGCCCTGGTTCAGCCGTAGTGCCTGAAGCGCGGCCACAATGTCTAGATGAGTGTTGTCGGGTTCATGCCCACAGTTCTTTGATCCTTCCTTGAGGACGGCCCAACATCCGATTGATGAAGAAGGCGTAGGTGTAGGCTGCTATCTTCGCCGCGATCCTGGTAGCCAATCCCGTGAGCGTGGTCGCCAGCCTCTCCCCGATCCGGAACTCGCGCTTGAGGCTCGCGAAGGCGATCTCCACCCCTTGCCTCTTCCCGCCCTGGACGGAACGCTCGGTGACCAGCAGCACCCCAGCCTCGGCAAGCGTTTCCTCCAGTGCCTCGCTCCGGTCTCGCTCCGGTAGGCCAGATCCCCGAAGAGCCTGCGCGCGAGGAGCCTGCGCGCGAGGAGGCCGTCCTCCTGCCCAAGACCCGCGACGCCGCCGCGACGCCGGCAAGCAGTTCCTCGGTCAGCTTGACGTCCGCGACATTGGCGGGGGTCATCTCGTAGGAGATCGGCACCCGGTTGGTGGAGCAAACGAGGTGCAGCGGTGCAGCTTGACCCCGTAGACGGCGAAGGAGCCCCACTTCACCCAAGCAGCGCCGGTCGAGGGCGCTCCCCAGCTCGCCGATTGCTCGACCTGGCGCGGGTGCAAGATCGAAAGCAGCGTCGAGTCCACGATCAGGGTCTGCGGGTTCCCGACCAGTTCGGGGACGATCTCCCGCCGCAGGGGCTCCAAGAAGCGCCTGAGCTTCCTCACCCGCCGGTGAAAAGAGGAAGGATGAATCCCTGTCACGCCCGGGAACAGATGCGAAAAGACTTTCGCCTCTCGGCGTCGCGCAAGAAGGAGCGTTCGGACTCGACTCCCCGAAGCTGCTGGAAGAGCGCGAGCGCGATGATCTCCGAATCCGAGAGCCGCTTGAGGGACTCGTAGCGTCGGGCGCGGGGGTTGAGCAACGGGTAAGCGTCGTCGATGAGGCAGAAGAGTACGGTCACGGCCTCTTCCGTGCGGGCGAGCCGTCGGGTATGGTTTGCGCGGGTCATCTTTTGCTCCTTGTGGAGGGGAGACTACGATGGCCCCCTTTCTATCTCGTGCCAAATCCACGCAACACTCATCTAAGGCCGTCAAGTTGAACCTCACCTCGCGCTGCGACTGCGGGCTTAGGTAAAATGTTCGCCCTGTGCGGCCGCCTCGAGGCCCAGTTGCCGATCCAGCAAGGCCGCCATGCAGCGCCTGAAATTGACCTGATCCTCGATAAGCACCACTGCACCCCCTCGCCCGCAGTGGCAATAAGTGCCAGCCTCCACAACCCACAGCACCTCACTACACGGCACTTGGGCTCAAGCGGCCACTTTACCAAGCTTGGCAAGTTCGAGAGGATAGTAATCCATAGGCTCAAGAACCCTTGCCCTCACCTGCTCCCGCGCGGTTGGCGCCCTATCCTCAAGCAGGAGCGGGCAGCAGGGGAGTCCACATACCCGTAAGTGGATCGATACGACCGACTCCTAGCGTAGCACCGTGGAAGCGCCCGTTGTACTCGGCCAGCCTCTCCAGGGCTTCGTCTGACAACGCATCATAATCGGCCTCCGGCACGCGACGCGTTACGAGGTGATCGTAGAGGATCTCGCGCAGCTGCTTCTCGGTGAGAGTCGGCGAGGGGGTCAAGGTGGCGTACAAGTCCTCCTGGCCGGTCGCGAGCAGGGGAACGTCGAACAACGCGGGTTGGGCGAAACCCAGGTACAAGCTGAGATCGGAGATAGGGAGCCCGTAGTAGGCCTCGATCAGCTCTTGCCTACTCGGGGGATAGCCTCGCTCTCGCGCGAAGTCCACGCTCAGGCCGATGAGCGTTCGGTAGGGCGCATCGGCGAACAGGCCGATCATCAGCAGCGGGCCGTCCCCGGCCTCGGTGGCTGCGGTCAGATCAGCACAAGCTCGCAGCATGGGGCGAAAGGAAGGGGTGTCTAGCGACTCCTCGTAGTCTCCGTAGAAGCGCAGGCGCACCCCATGGGCGAACATCTCCTGGTAGATCTCGTCGTCGGCCAGCTGCAACAAGCCGCCGAGGACGTACCGCGTGTAATCCGACCCCCGTCGAAGGAGATCCGCACCGAAGCCCGGTGCCACTATTACGCCTACCCCGTGGGCAAATACCGAGCGGTGCTGTTGTGCTTGACGCCGAATCAAGGTCTTCATGTAGTCGTCGGCGTCTGGATTAGCGCGCCGGTGCAATACGTACCAACGGCGCGTTCCGTTGAACGGCCACCCCATTACGACGGGACGCGGTTGGCTTCTCACCCACCGCGCCACCCGCTCCCTGGGCCAGTCGAGCCAATCCGACAACGGAGGGGGAGTAATCGCGGGCTGCATGATCAGGTCTCTTACCCCTCCGACGCAGGGTCCGCCCCCGTGGCCCGAGAATCGCGACCGAACGGCCCCCCTGAGGGGACCAGCACTAAACTAATATGATTGCTCATGCCTATTGCATAATATACTATGAACATCTACTGCGGCAGGAGCGGGCACGTAGGAGGTAAGGACAACCACTGCTAGCGGTTCCTTGGGCGTGGGGTTATCGACGAAAGTTCTGCGCGCTTGCTAGCTCCGCTTGGGTTGGCGCTATCGAGGGAGGGCGATTTGGCGTGCGGTTCGCCGCGCATTTAAACGTTGCAGTAGACGAACTGCTGAAAGCTGACCTTTCGCGGTTCGCTCAGGCAACCGTCTACGATACCTGCTGGGCCGCCCGGTTAACCAACGAGGACGGAAGCCTAGCGTACCCGCACCTGCTGCCAGAGCTGCTCGATCAGCAACACCCCGATGGCAGTTGGGGTAGTCGAATCCCGTACGTTCACGACCGCGTGCTTAGCACGCTTGCGATCTTGTTGCTGAGCCGCTTCGAGAAGCGCCGGCACTATCGCGAACAGTGGGCGGCAGGCGAGAAGTATATCTGGCAACAGGTGCAAGAGTTGGAGCACGACATACATCCCACCGTAGGATTCGAGATGATCCTTCCTGCGCTCCTTGAGGAAGGCAAGGAACTAGGCCTGGACCTCCCGTACACACAATTAGGGCGTTACGAGGCACAACGCGCAGAGAAGCTTAGCGTGCTGCCCAATCGGCGACTCTTTGAAACCAGAACAACCGCACTGTTCTCCTTGGAGGCATTTCCGGACAATGTTGACGTCGACAAAGTATCACTCCTCCTCTTGGAGGACAGTTCGATGGCCGGTTCCCCGTCGGCCACGGCGTGGTTATTGGGGCAGGTTCCGAACTGGCGCGCCCGCTACCCGCAAAGCACCATGTACATAGAAGATCTGCTGCGTCGGAACGCCTCCGGGCTACCGGCTATGGCCCCTTGCGGCATATTCGCGCGAACCTGGGTGCTCAACTACCTGTACTGGGGTGGATTGCTCAACGGCCGCAACGATCTGTTGCGGCCCCATTACCAGTACCTTCGTGAACACTGGCATCCTGAAGGGGTTGGCTTCTCCCCGTACATGTTTCCCGACTCCGACGACACCTCGATGACGCTACTAGCACTTTACCGGGCCGGCTACGACGTCGACGGAACTTCTCTGCTCGCTTACGAGCGCGACGAACACTTCGCGGTCTTCGAACACGAACTCCAACCCTCGATCAGCGCGAACCTCCACATCCTCGAGGCGCTGGAAACGCTCCCAAGGCACGATCGTCAACGGGTGCGCGACAAGATAATCGACTACGTGTTTTGCGAGCGTCAATCCGGCGGTTACTGGGCCGATAAGTGGCATGGTTCAGTATACTATCCTACCAGCCAGGCTTTGATATCGTTGCTACCTCACGCGCCGGACCGTATGGACGACAGCCTTAATTGGCTCCTTTCGACCCAACGTGCTGACGGCTCCTGGGGGCAGTACGCGTCCACGGTGGAGGAGACCGCACTCGCCTTGCTTCCCTTGCTGCTCTATCGTCGCGCCGGTTGGCCGCTTCCCAAACAACCACTACGCCTCGCCGCCCGTTACCTGCTGTCCCAAGAAGAGTCGCCAGAGGGAAACTACGTGGAGTTGTGGACCGCGAAGGTGCTGTTCGCGCCTTCTTGCATAATCCGGAGTATCGTCTTGGCCGCCTTGGGGTTATATTTGGACACGTTCAAGGATCTGGGATGAAGCGCGGGTCCAAGCGATGCCGTAGAGGGTTGACGCGACGAGTCGCGAGCCGCGATGACGAGGGGCAGGGGTTTCTGGGGCTGACCATCCATCAGAACGAGCAATGGACGATCAGCGCCCCCTCCCTTTTGTCTATGAACCCCGTCATGGAGGCTCTCGCTGGCGCTGTTCCGAGCAACCCCAGTGGCCTCTGCTTAAGCCACTTCGGTAAGGGACAGATCTCGCCACTGGATAAGGTGAACGCCAAGGGTACGCGCTGAGATATTCCTCGCCCCGCCAAGAGAGGTGATGAAGGCCGAGCCGAACGTGACCGCGTCTAGGAAAGGAGCGCTTATGGGCAACGTTCCGGGAGGAGCACCAGCACCTGGCGTGGACAACCTGCGCCAAGCGATCCAGGGCGCTCTTGCCGACGCTATTCTCTTACCTGGCGGTGTGAGGAGGCGCCCCGTGTACGATGGTATCGGCGAACTGCCTCCGCTAGGATGGTAAGCTTAGCTATGCTCAAAGTTGACACCCTCGATCCCGACCTTCAGCGCAGAGGACGGATTCTCAACGTCGTGATCCTTGCAATAGGAGCAAGTACGGCCGTGCTTGCTCTCGCAAACCTACTGCAAGGTGAGTACAAGTACAACCTTTCCAACGGCATCTTTCTTGCGCTCATACTGGGCTTGCTCGCCCTCAACCGGCTCGGGTACGTGGCCGTCGCCACCACCATCACCACAGCGCTCCTGGTGGCAGGATCGCTGCTCTTCTTTACTGAGGAGAACCTGGCGCAGACCTTCATCATCGCGTGTGTCCCGGTCTTCGTAGCAAGTTTCTTGATCGTGCCTTGGAGCGGGATTGTAGTCGCCGCCGTGGTAATCCTCGGGACCTTGATCCTCGGCTACTCGACCATCAATTACCTTTCGCTCTTCGTCCTGATGGCCGTGACCGTGGTCGTCTACCTGCTCACCAGGAGCTTGAACATTGCCCACCAAGAGAATCGCCACAAAGCCTTCTACGACAGCTTGACTGGCCTCCCGAACCGCGACCTATTCCTCGACCGTCTCCGGCAAGCCATAGATCGGTCGAGAAGAGACAGAGTTCTTCGGGCAGTGTTGTTCCTGGACCTCGACAACTTCAAGGTCATAAACGACAGCCTCGGTCACAAGGCCGGCGACGAACTGTTGACGGTGGTGGCAGGACGCCTACGGGATTGCTTGCGCCCCGCAGACACCGCGGCCCGCCTCGGTGGGGACGAGTTCGTCGTCCTGCTCGACGGCGTTACGGGAGTCAGCGATGCGACCCGCGTCGCCGAGCGGATCACCAAAGCGGTGGTAAGACCCATCGAACTTGGAGAGCGACAGGTCGTCGTCGGTGCGAGCGTAGGAATCGCGCTGACTGCGGATCACGAAAGTCAGCCAGACGTCATGCTACGCAACGCAGACGTTGCGATGTACGAAGCCAAGAAGGAAGGCAAGGGGCGCAACAAGGTATTC
>JACCTS010000245.1 GCA_013812245.1 Rubrobacter sp. | reverse complement strand
ACAAAGCCCTCGCCGTCGCCACCGTCTACTACCACAAGTACTTGCTGAAATCCGACTCTCCAGAAGCCCGAGAGGCGCGAAACTACCTGAAAAGCCGGGGACTGCAAAGTTCTACTATAGAAGAATTTCGCATTGGCTACGCTCCTCCGCGTGGTAGTTCGGGCTTTGTGGAGGCCGCCCGGCGCCTCGAACTTGGCCGGTCGATCCTCGACGCGGCCGGGCTGCTATCGGGGCGTGGTGGAGAGCGGTTCGCGGGCAGAATCACGTTTCCCATCTCCGACCGGCGCGGGAGGATCGTGGGCTTCGGAGCCCGCGCGATGGGGGACGACCACCCGAAATATCTCAACTCCCCTGAGACCGAGATCTTCGCCAAGCGTGACCTTCTTTACGGGTTCCCGCAGGTTACCGAGGCCATTCGCAAGGAGCGGTCCGCGCTCGTTGTCGAGGGTTACACGGACGTTCTGATGCTCTACCAGTCTGGAATAAAGAACTCCGTCGCCACCCTCGGGACGGCGACCACGCCGGCTCATTTGAGGACTCTGAGCGGCTATGCGGATAGAATCCATGTCCTCTTCGATCCGGATGCTGCTGGGGAGAAAGCCATTGAGCGTGCCGCTGCGGCTGCCGCCGAACTGAAGCTTGACCTGCGCGTCTTGCGGTTGCCTGAAGATCCTGCGGACTGGCTCCTCGAGCACTCCGCCCAAGAGTTCAAGGAGTTGCTCTCGGATGCGGCATCAGCGTTCGAATACGTATTCCGCCGCAAAACCGAGCGCGTCCGAGGTGCAGAACCTGCGGAGCGCGCCCGAATAGTATCGGAGATTAGGGACCTGATCAGGGAGATCGAAGATCCTGTCTTCCACCGGGATGCCGTCCGGCTCGCAAGCGAAGCACTCGGCGTTAATCCGGCGACGCTACAGGAACGCCGATCCACTGCTGCGGCGGGGGTTGCGCGCAATGCGGCGTCCGGCGATCCTCTACAGCAGGCGAGCCGCGACTTGCTAGCACTCTGCCTGACTCGCCCGGATCTCACCGAGCAGCCCATGAAGACGGGTCTGGAAATCGACGGCTTGCCCGAGCCCCTGACGTTACGCGCCGAAGATTTCGGGGACGAGGAGCAGGTCCGGATCTTCTCCCTGTTACGAGAGCATGCCGGAGCAGACCTCGACCCTCTTATCGCCGACGAGCGCGCACGTCCTCTGATGGATCAGATTAGCGCCCTCTCGGCCGTGGGCGAAAAGCTATACCCTTCAGAGACCGCCATCCGGGAGGCCTGGATCCGGGTCGGCATACTGAGTCGCGAGCGCGCCAAACGGCAGACCCCTGATTACGACGAGAAAGATCGCATCCAGTCTGAGATGTCGCTGCTCAAGGACGCCCTGCGCGCCGTCGCCACGGAATCTTGAAGCCAGACCGCTTCGACCGTATAATCTATAGGAAGCTTTCCCCTGTAGCTCAATTGGCAGAGCATCTGACTGTTAATCAGAGGGTTGCTGGTTCGAGTCCAGCCGGGGGAGCTGGCCTGGCGCGACGTGCGGTCGGCACCCAGGGCCCATAGCTCAGTTGGTTAGAGCATCCGACTCATAATCGGACGGTCCCAGGTTCGAGTCCTGGTGGGCCCACCCCCTCACCAAGATCGCGCATCACCGCCAAAAGTCTGACCCTCGCCACCAACCCCGCATCTATTTCCCCAATGCCCAACATATTGGGCCACCTTATCCGTACCCTCCACATCTTCCGTGCTTCGTACGCAATCTCTACCCCGTCCAAGATCACCGTTTTTCACCTTTCAATCTCTATTCTATAGGGTCCCTATACCCTGGGTAGGAGGGTAGAGAGGCCCTGATTAGGCTCATTGCGGCCCTTCGGCACCTTAGGGAGCTCTCAGATTGCGGTTTTTTGTCAGGTATGCAAGAATCTTCGCAGTCGTGGGTCAAAATGGAGTGTAGTGGAAGGACGAGGCTCTGGCTCTTTTAGGCGAGTACGAGCACACCCTGGACGAGAAAGGGCGTCTGACTCTCCCCTCCCGGCTCCGGTCCTACTTTGAGGGTGGGATCGTGATCACGAAAGGCGTGGATCGGTGTCTGTTCGCTTTCCCGCAGGATGAGTGGGCGGCGTTCAAGGCGAACATCAAGGCGAACGCCGACCTCTCCGCGAAGGGACGTCAGCTCTCGCGGATGTTCTTTTCGATGGCCTTCGAGGCGACGCTCGACCGCCAGGGGCGGGTTTTGATCCCTACGAAGCTGGCACGGTACGCGGGGTTGAGCAGGGACGTGACCCTCGCGGGAGTTGACGACAGGCTGGAGATCTGGAGTACCGAAGAGTGGGACCGTTACGTGGAAGGTGCGGACGAGATGTTCGCGGAGATAGTGGAAGAGTTTGCCGGCCGGGAGTTCACCGGGTGATGACCGCTTCCCATCTGCCGGTCATGCTGGAGGAGGCTGTGGCTGCGCTCGATCCGGCGGGGGCGGACGTGGTCGTGGACGCCACCTTCGGGGGCGGGGGACACTCTCGGCGAATACTCGGAGACCTTGGCCCTGAAGGAAGACTCATCGGTATCGACCGTGACCCCGACGCCGTGCGCCGGGCTGCCGATATCCACGACGAACGTTTCACCTTCACACCTGGCGCCTACGACGAGATGCTGTGGGAGATGGTCGACGAGGGAGAGCGGGCGGATGCGATCCTCTTCGATCTCGGGCTGTCGAGCTATCAGGTGGATGAGGCTGGACGCGGTTTCAGCTACGTCGCGGAAGGTCCGCTGGACATGCGGATGGACCCGGACTCCGGAATCTCCGCAGCGGACTTTCTCAACACGGTAGACGAGGGCGAGCTGTCGCGGGTGCTCTCCGGGTACGGGGGCGTTCCCCGTGGCAAAGCCCGGCGAGTAGCGCGAGAGATCTCGCGCCGCCGTCCACTCTCGACGACGCTGGACCTTGCGGACGCCGTGAGGGCTGCGGTCGGTTGGGCGGAGCGGGGCGGGCACCCGGCCAAGCGGGTGTTTCAGGCCGTGCGCGTGCACGTCAATGATGAGTTGGGTGGGCTTCAGCGGGCGCTGAAGGCGGCGGAGAGACTATTGACTCCAGGCGGGAGATTGGTTGCGATCACCTTTCACTCCGGCGAGGATCGCGCCGTCAAGCGCTTCATCTCGGACAGGGAGGGACGCTGCGTCTGTCCGCCGGAGTTGCCGGTCTGCGTGTGTGGAGCGCGGCCCGTCTTCCGCCGGGGGGGCGTCCGGCGGCCTTCGGAAGAGGAGATCGAAGAGAACCCTCGGAGCGCTTCCGCGCGGCTCAGGGTGGCGTTCAGGACTGCGGAGCCGCTAGATGTCGGACGGGATGATCGCTGATGGCCGCGCCGCAGCGAGGGCGCCCGGTCCGGTCTCCCGGTCCGAGCCCCTCCATGCGGCCCTCGAGACGCACGGTCTCTCGTTCTTCAAAGGGCAAGAAGACGAGGGAGCGGCGGGGGTTTGTGATGCTGGTGGTGGTGCCGGTGCTGTTGATGCTGGGGAGCGTCTACCTGCACACGGTATCCGCCGGACTCGGTGACCGGGTGGCGGAGTTGGAAGGACTCAACGCTCACGCTGCGGCCGAGCGGGAGAATCTCGAGGTGCGGGTCGCGGAGCTTTCGAGCCCCGGCAGGATACGGCCTCTCGCCCGCGAGGAGTTGAAGATGCGGGACCCCGAAGGCGTGGACTTGAAGGTTTATAGCGGTAACAGGGAGGATGGCAGGCAAAGTGGGGGACAGAAGAAAAGGGAGAACCCCCAATAGCACGGCTCGGGATCGCTCCACTCGCGGAACCCGCGGCAAGAGTGTCCCTCGGAACCGGACCACGACTCGTGGCGACCGTGGCGCGACCGCGCGCAGCACCAGCGGGCGTGACCGCCGGGGCTCCGGGGGCCGGGTCGTTCAGCTTCCCCAGAACCGCCGGGCGCGCCGTCGTACATCGGGGCGGGTCGCTTCCAATTCGGGTACCCCGCCCCGGACGGTTGGCCGGGGACGGGTACGGCTGGTGATCGCCATGGTCGCGCTCGCAGGTGTCCTGCTGGGTGCGCGGGCGGCGCATTTGAGCATCACGGACGGAAGGGGGGATCAGGCGTTCGCCGCCGTGCAGATCTCCGACGCGTCGGAGCTTGCGGCGCGGGGACGCGGCGATATCCTGAGCGCGGACGGCAGGAAGCTGGCGACCAGCCACGACACCGTGCGCGTGATCGCCACCCCCTATCAGATACAGGAGCCGGCGAAAGCCGCCGACGCGCTGGCCTCCGTCATCGGTCCCGAGACGGATCAAAGTGCGGATAAGATAGAACACTTGTTGACGAAGCGCGGCCCCGACGGCGAGCTCTCTGGATACAGCGTCGTTGCCACCGGCGTGGACCCTCGGAAGGCGGATGCCATCTGGGCACTCCGCATAGACGGGATCACGGTGGCCCCGGACGCCGTCCGCGTGTACCCGGATGGAACGCTCGCAAGCCAGGTGACAGGACACCTGGGAGATTACGACGAGGCGTTCGGCGGGGTGGAGGAGCGCTACGACGATACCTTGAAGAACGGCGAGGACGTGACGCTCACCCTGGATATCGCCGTCCAGCAAGAGCTGGAAAAAGCTCTTGCCGAGACCGTCGAGAAGAACAAGGCCAGGAGCGCTGTCGGGGTGATGATGCGGGTCGATGACGGCTCCATCGTGGCCCTCGCCAACGTGCCGAGCTACGACAACAACAACATTGAAGAAGCCTCAGCCGAAGCGCAGAGGGACAGGGTGCTGACCGATCCCTACGAGCCCGGGTCTACGTTCAAGGCCTTTACCGTGGCTTCGGCGCTAGAGGAGAACGTGGTCACGACGGACACCAGGTATGTCATTGCAGATCACATGACGGTCGCGGACCGTGTGATCCATGATTCGCAGCCGCACGAGACGGAGATAATGACTCCCGCCGATGTCTTGCGGGAGTCGAGCAACGTCGGGGCGGTGCATGTGGCGCAGGACCTGGGCGGGCGGAAGCTGTCCGAATACATCCGTAGCTTCGGGTTCGGGCAGGCTACGGGCGTGGACCTGTGGGGCGAGAACCCTGGGGTGGTCCCCGCTTACGAGGACTGGAGCGGCTCGTCTATCGGCAACATTCCTATCGGGCAAGGGCTCTCGGTTACTCCGCTGCAGCTCGTCTCGGGGTACGCGGCGCTCGTCAACGGCGGGCAAAGGATCACACCCCATGTGGTGAAGCGCGACGATCCGGAGCCTGCGGGCCAGCGAGTGATAAGCGAAAAGACCTCGGATATAGTACGCGGAATGCTGCAGGGCGTAGTCGATAAAGGATCGGGTTACAAGGCCCAGATCCCCGGTTATACGGTGGGTGGCAAGACCGGCACCTCGCAGACGGTGGACCCCGATACCGGCACCTACGGCGATGAGTACGTGGCCTCCTTTATTGGGTTCGTCCCGGCTACGGACCCCGAATACGTCGCCCTGATAGCGGTAGACGACCCCGGTACCACCTACTGGGGCGAGGTCGCCGCAGCGCCGGCCTTCCACGACGTGATGGGTTTCACCCTGGGTTACTTCAACGTCCCGCCAGACCGCCGGACCTCAGGAGCGAAGGCCCGATGAGGTCCGGCTTCCTCTCGCAGATTGCCCATGCCATCGGTGGCGAACTGGTGGGCGCCGATGGCGACGCGCTCGTCCGGGGCGCGGCTGTGGACTCCCGGCGCGTGAGGGAGGGGGATCTCTTTTTCGCCCTTCGGGGAAGGACGGACGGAGCGGACTTCGCGCCCGAAGCCGACTCGCGCGGCGCGGCCGCCACCGTGGCCGATCGGCCGCTCGATGTCCCCACGCTCGTGGTGGAGGATCCGCTGGACGCCCTGCAACGGCTGGCCCGCTGGAACCTTGCGCGGGAAGCCGAGGATGACGCCGCAGCCACCACCGTCGTCGGCATTACCGGCAGCGTTGGGAAGACCACGACCAAGGACGCGCTGGCGACCATCCTCCGCGTGGCCGGCAAGAAAGTCTCGGCGACGGAAGGTAATTTCAACAATGAGATCGGGCTTCCGCTCACGGTGCTGGCGGCGGACGAGCGCACAGAGGTCCTCGTCCTGGAGATGGGCGCCACCCACCCTGGGGATATTGAGCACCTGTGCGGAATAGCCCCTCCGGGGGTCGGCGTCCTGACGGCCATTGTCCCGATGCATCTCGAGTCATTCGGAAACGTCGAAGGGATCGCCGCCACGAAGGGCGAGCTGGCGCTTGCCCTTCCCGATGACGGAGCTTTCGTGTACCCGCTGGGTGTACCGGAGGCGGCCACCGGCCTGGGGAAGAAGCTCGGGCAGCGCATAACCTTCGCCCGAGAGGGCGCGGATGACGCGGACCTGTGGGCGTCTGAGGTCGAGGACATCGAGGAAGGGCTGCGCTTTGTCGCGCACTTCGGCGACCGCTCGGCCGAGGTCCGGTGTCCGGTGTTCGGGACGCACCTGGTCCCGCCGCTCCTGGCCGCGCTTGGTGGAGCCCTCGCCCTCGGCCTCGACCTCGATACCAGCGCCAGGGGGCTCGCCCGTCTGCGGCGCACGGGCCTTCGCGGCGAGATCCACCGCCTCAGGGACGACATCGTGGTCTACGACGACTCGTACAACGCCTCTCCGGCCGCCGTCGCGGCCGTCCTGCGCTACGGGGCCGACCAGGCTCTACGCCAGGGACGCCGCTTCGTCGCCGTGCTCGGCGGCATGTTCGAGCTCGGCCCGGCGGCGCGCGAATACCACCGCGAGGCCGGACGGCTCGCCGCGGAACTCGGCGTGGACCTGCTCGTCTGCGTCGGGGATGAGGCCCGCTGGTACGCTGAGGTCTTTCCCGACGAGGCGATACTCTTCGAGGACTCGGAGGCAGCGGCGGAGAAGCTCGGCGATCACTTGAGGACCAGAGACTACGTTGTGGTCAAGGGTTCGAGGGGTGTGGGGCTCGAACGGTTGACCCGAAGGTTGAGAGAAAGTTTAGCTCTTGTTTAGCGTTGTGCTGGCCGCGGCGATAGCGTTCCTGGTTACGGTGGCGCTGGGGTCGAAGTTCATAGAGTTTCTTCAGATGCGCAAGTTCGGCCAGTTCGTGCGGGAAGAGGGGCCCCAGACCCACCTGATCAAAGCTGGAACACCCACGATGGGCGGGGTGGTCATGCTGACTGGTTTGCTGGCGGCGCTGGTCGTGGTGGCGCGGTTCAATTGGCCGACCGTCGCGACGTTGTTGCTGGTGGCGGTGACGGCCGGAATCGGACTTTACGACGACTGGCAAAAGATCTCCAAGAGGCGCAGCGAAGGGTTGAGCGTGAAGTACAAGTTTCTGCTTCTCGCCGTGACGGTCGTGCTGGCCGACGTGCTGGCGCTGCGCTACGTGGGCGTGACGCAGAACGTGATCGTGCCGGGGCTGGACCGGAACCTGGTGCTGGGGCCTGGGATCATCGGGATTGGTCTCTTCAGCGTCTTCTTGCTGCTGGTGCTTGCCGGGGTTACGAATGCCGTCAACCTGACCGACGGGCTGGACGGGCTGGCGGCGGGGACAGGGGCCATCGCCCTCACGGCGTACACGGCCATCGCGTTCCTGGAACGCCAGTACGACGTGGCGATCATCTGCGGCGCGATGGTTGGGGCGATCATCGGTTTCCTCTGGTACAACGCCCATCCGGCGCAGGTGTTCATGGGGGACACTGGCTCGCTGGCCATCGGAGGCGTGCTGGGCGCGGCGGCCGTGCTGACCAAAACGGAGATGCTCTTGCCGGTGATCGGGGGGCTCTTCGTCATAGAGGCTCTCTCGGTCATCATCCAGTACGGCTTCTTCAAGGCGACGGGGCGCAGGGTCTTCAAGATGGCCCCCATCCACCACCACTTCGAGCTCTCCGGGTGGGAGGAGAACAAGATCGTGGTGCGCTTCTGGATCGTGCAGGTTGCCTTCTCGGCGGCTGGCTTCTTCCTCTATTACCTCCTACTCTACAACGCGGTCTGAGGCTTTCCTGATGTCTACTCTGATCTACGGGCTGGGAGAATCCGGGGTCGCCGCCATCCGCGCTCTACTTGATCGCGGAGAGCCCGTGACCGCCGCCGACGCCAACGACTCAGATGGACTGCGCGAAACCCTGAAGAAGCTCGGCGTCGAAGGTCGTCTCGGCGCCGGGCCGGAGGCGCTGGAGGGCGCCGGACGGGTGGTCGTTAGCCCCGGAATACGTCCGCGGGACGCGGTTCTCTTGGCCGCAGGGGAACGAGGGATCCCGGTGCTCTCGGAGGTGGCCCTCGGTCTAGAGTTACTCGGGCCGGGGGTGCGGACTATCGCCGTGACGGGAACGAACGGCAAGACGACGGTGGTGGATATGATCCGGACGATCCTGGAAAAGGCCGGTATTCCGCACGCCGTGGCCGGGAACTCATGGCGTGCCATGACCGGCTGCCTGGACGAAATTCAACGGGCCGGGCTCCTGGTCCTCGAAGTGTCGTCTTTCCAGCTCCACTACATGAATGAACCTGGCTTCGAGGTCGCGGCGCTCCTGAACGCGCGCCCGGATCACCTCAACTGGCACGCCTCGTTCGAAGAGTATGTCGCGGACAAGCTGCGCGTCTTCGAGGGACAGGGGCACGATGACCTGGCGCTGGTAAGCGCGGTTGACCCTGTCGGCCGGGATGCGGCGGACGAGTTCGCTGCAGAGGCCCTCGTCGTTGGAGAGGGCGACACGGAGATACGAGACGGACGCTTGTTCCTCAGGGGCGCGGAGATCGCTTCCGAAGACGAGATGCGGTTCGCTGGCGTCCACAACCACGAGAACGCGCTCTTCGCGGCGGCGGCGGCGGAATGGGTGGGGGCAAGCCTGGAAGATATTCGGGCCGGTCTTCTCGGCTATCGCCTGAAACCGCACAGGATGGAGATCGTCGCAGAGCGTGGCGGCGTGCTGTTCGTAGACGATTCCAAGGCGACCAACCCGGCGGCGGTCGCGGCGACCCTATCGAGCTTTTACCGGCCGGTGATCCTGATCCTGGGTGGCTCCGAGAAGCACACGGATTTTGCTGAGGTTCTCCCGCTCCTCGACCGATGCCGGGCGGTCGTCTGCCAGGGCGAGGCGGGACCCAGGATCTTCGACTACCTGCGCGAGAGGTGGGACGGAGCCGTGATCGTCACCTCGGAGCTCTCGGAGGCCGTGGAAGAAGCGGATAGACTGGCGCGGAGCGGGGACGTTGTATTGCTCTCGCCGGGGTGCGCCAGCTTCGATCAGTTTCCGGGATACGAGGAGCGAGGCCGGGCGTTTACCCGATACGTGTCCGGGGAGTTCGTCGCCGGACACGTATCGGAGAGGCGGGGGTGACGGCGGTTGACGACCCTGCGAACCTACCTCTTTCTGGTCGCCCTCGGGCTCTCGCTGTTGGGGATCGTCATGGTGTATTCGGCGACCTACCGGTACTCTGGAACGTCGTACCTGGTAGTGCGCGCCAGCCACGTGGCGCTCGGGGTGGTTTTGTTCTTTCTGGCGAGCCGCGTCCGGTACACAGCCTGGCGAAAATTCGGGCCGGTACTGTACGTGGCCGTGCTTGTCAGCCTGATCCTAGTATTGATACCCGGGATCGGGGTGAAGATCGACGGCTCCAGGAGGTGGTTCGACCTGGGCCAATTCATGGTGCAGCCGGCGGAGTTCGCCAAGGTCGCAGCCGTGGTGACGGCGAGTGTTTGGGTGGCCCGGCTTCGCTCCGGTTCCGGGCTCCCAATGGGCTTGCTGGCCGTGGTCGGCGTGCTCTTCGGGCTGGTGGTTCTGGAACCGGACTTCGGAACCTCCGTCATGATCCTGGCGGGCGTGGTGGGGGTACTCTGGGCCTCGGAGGTCCGCACCCGGGATCTGGTACTGGCTGGCGGGGCCGCCATCGCCGCTCTGTTCGTCGTGATGTTGCTCGCCCCGTACCGGCGGGAGAGGTTCATGACCTTCCTCGACCCGTGGTCCGTCTCTCAGGGTTCTGGCTATCAAGTGGTACAGTCCATGACGGCCATACAGTCCGGCGACCTTTTCGGAGCAGGGGCTGGTGCGGGCGCCGAGGGGACTTACGTTCCGGCGTTGATGACGGATATGATTTTCGCGCTCATAGGCGAGGAGCTCGGGCTGCTCGGGATGGTGCTGGTCATCGCCGCTTTCGTCTTCCTGGCGCTGGCGGGATTGAGAATCGCCCTGCAAGCACCCTCGGTGCTTGGACGCTGCATGGCGGCAGGGCTGACCACCACGATCACGGCGCAGGCCGTCTTCAACATCGGGGCGGCGATGGGCGTGCTCCCGCTGGCCGGCATGACGTTGCCGTTCGTCAGCTACGGCGGGACGAGCATGCTGGTCTGCTTCGCGGCCATGGGAATGCTGTGCAGGATATCGGAGGATAGTGAGCGAGCCAGAGAAGTCAGACCGCGAGCCGTCGCGAATCTTGATCGCCGGCGGAGGGACCGGAGGACACGCGATCCCCGCGCTCTGCGTGGCGGATAGCCTGCGCGCGAAAGGAGCCGTGGTGGAGTTCGTCGGCGCGACGTCGGGGATAGAGATGGACCTGGTCCCGCAGAAGGGCTATGTTCTCCACTCCCTGCCCCTCAAAGGGCTGGATGGTGGCCTCGGGGCCCGTGTCCGTGCGGTTGCACTTTTCGTGCAGGCCGTCATATCGCGCTGTCGCCGGATCATCCAAGAGTTTCGGCCTTCGGTCGTCCTGGGCGTCGGCGGATACGCGAGCGCCCCCGCCGTTCTGGCCGCCCACACGCTCGGCGTGCCAACGGTCCTGCACGAGCAGAACTCCGTCCCCGGCCGCGTGAACCGCTTCGCCAGCCGCCTCACCCAAAAGATCCTCGTGACCTTTCCGGCCGCCGTGGAACACTTCACGAGAGCGGTCTGGGTCGGGATGCCCACCCGCCGGGAGTTCTTCGAAGCGTCAAGAGAAGAAGCATTGCGCGAACTCGGCCTTGAACCACCGGTCGTCCTGATCTTCGGCGGCAGCGGCGGCGCGCTCAAGATCAACCTGGACGCGCAACAGGCGTTTCGGGAGGCGACACCTTACACGGTCGTCCAGGTCGCCGGCCGCCGGGACTTCCCGAGCCTCCAGACAGAAAATAATAGACACATAATACTGGAATATGCTGATGATCTCTGGCGGTACGTGGCGGCGGCGGAGGTCGTGATCACACGCGCCGGGGCAGGTTCCCTGTTTGACGTGGCGGCTGTGGGAAGGGCGTCGGTCCTGATCCCATTCCCACACGCCACGGGAAACCATCAACTCCACAACGCCCGCTACTTCACGGAAAGAGGCGCTGCAGAGTTGCTCCCGAATTCCGAGGTCACCTCGGAGGTTCTGCGCCACCGCGTCGAAGACTTGTTGGAAGACAGCGAGCGCCGCGAACGCCTCGCCGGGAGCATGAAGGAACTGGCGACGCCGGGAGCGGCGGATGAAGTGGCCCGAAGATTGTTGAACGTGACCGTCGAAGGGCGGGAGGATACAACATGAAAATCCACATGATAGGCATTGGTGGCGCAGGCATGAGCGGCATCGCGGAGGTTCTGAAGAAGCAGGGGCACGACGTCTCGGGCTCGGACCTCAAGGAGTCGCCGTACACCCGACGGCTCCAGACGATGGGCATACAGGTGTTCATCGGGCATGCGACGGAGCAGGTAGGGGACGCGGAGCGGGTCGTGATCTCGACGGCCATCCCGAAGACCAACCCGGAGTTGCTGGAGGCCCACCGGCGGTCCATACCCGTGATCGCGCGCGCCGAGGCTCTGGCGTCCATTCTGGAGGGCAAGCGCAGCGTTGCGGTGGCCGGGACGCACGGCAAGACCACGACCACGAGCATGACGAGCCACGTTCTCAAGGCCCTGGGCGAAGACCCGACGGCCCTGATCGGGGGCGAACTCAACGACATCGGCAGCAACGTGGTCGAGGGCAGGGGGGATCTGATCGTGGCTGAAGCCGACGAGAGCGATCGTTCGCTCCTGATGCTCCGCCCACAGGCCGCCGTCGTCACCAACGTGGAGTTCGACCATCCAGACTTTTATTCTTCCCTCGACGACGTAATGGAGACCTTCTCGACGTTCGTCGCCGCCCTGCCACCTTCCGGCCACCTGGTCGTCTGCGCCGACGACGAAAATTGCCTGCGGCTCGCGGAACAGTCACCGTGCCTGGTGACCACCTACGGTATCCACGCCGGAGATCTGCGGGCGGAGATCCTGGCATCCAACGCGTACACGCTCTTCGAAGGCGGCCGGGAACGGGGCATGGTGGAGCTAGGGGTCCACGGGTGGCACAACGCGCTGAACTCTCTGGCTGCGGCGGCGGTGGCCCGCTGGCTCGGACGGGATGCACTTGAGGCCGCGAGGAGCCTGAAAGACTTCGGCGGCGTACGGAGGCGCTTCCAGATCAAAGGCCACCGTTCAGGCGTCCGGATAGTGGACGACTACGCCCACCACCCGACGGAGCTCTCCGCCACGCTCGACGTGGCCCGGACGACCTCGGACGGGAGGGTCATTGCCGTGTTCCAGCCGCACCGCTACTCGCGCACCCGCCGCCTGTATCGGGAGTTCGGTGGCGCCTTCACGGCTGCCGACGCTGTCCTCATAACCGACGTGTACGGCGCCGGCGAGATGCCTCAGCCCGGCGTGAACGGGAAGCTGATCGTGGACGCCATCTGCGAAACCCGTGGCCACCCGGATGTCTACTACGTCCCGGAGCAGAGCTCCATCCCGGGCGTGCTTCGAGATATCTCCGCCCCTGACGATACCGTGCTGACGATGGGCGCCGGAGACATCTCCGTGGTCGGCGACGAGCTACTGACGCTGCTGTAAGCCTTGCGAACCTTGACAAAAGAGATCCTGCCTTCCCTCTGCATCGCCGCAGCCGTCGCCGCCCTCACCGCCGCTGCCATCTACATGGTCTCCTACTTGCTCTACCCCGTAACCGGAATAGAGGTCAAGGGAGCCCGCATGTTTCCCGAATCCGAAGCCTGGGATGCCGTACCGGACCGTGCGAGTCTGCTCACCCTCAATACCGTAATGTTGAAGAGAAAAATAGAGTCTAACCTTTGGGTTGAGAGTGTAGAGGTGCGGAAAAATTGGGGTTCAGGTATAGTTGCAGTCGAGGTTGAGGAACGGAAAGCCGTATTGGACGCCGAAATCGATGGACACAGGGAGGTCTTCGCGGCGGACGGGACGGAGCTTCCGGGGCTCGGGGGAGCGAGCCTGGAGCGGGTCGACATGGACGAGGATCGGCTGGAGGGAATTTTGAGGGCTGGGAGGGTCCTTGAGGGCAATGGGGTCACGCTGGAGTCGGTTGACGGCGTCGGCGTGGGTGGCGTCGAGGCCACAGTGGAGGGGCGGCCCGTGATCTTCGCCGGGAGCATCGGCGAGGCTCAGGCAAAGCCTCTTCCGGCGATCATGTCCCAGAACCCCGCGGCGCCGCGTTTCGACCTCCGCACCGCCGGGAGAGTCGTGGTCGGCGCGGGGGAGACCGAAGGCTTCCGGGCCGGAGTCCCGGAAGGAAGCAGGATCGGTTAGTCCATGGCGCAGTCGCTGGTCTACGGGATAGACGTCGGCACTACCAAGATCGTGGCCATCGCAGGCCGGGTGGACAGCCGGCGGGGCTGGGCAGAAGTGCTCTCCGTCGGAGAGGCGCCGAGCCACGGGCTCAAGCGGGGTGTCGTGGTGGACCGCGAACTGGCCGCAGAGTCCATCGCCGAAGCCCTGGAGGCGTGCGGAGTGCGCGGTGGTTCCATCAGCGTCGGCATCGCCGGGAGCCACATCTCTTCCTTCAACACCGAGGTCACGCTGCTCAACCGCGCCAAGAACCTCGAGGTGACGGAGCGCTTCGTGAAAAAGCTGGAAGGAGAAGCGCGCCAGTTCCATCTGGACGAAGACGAGCGCATTTTGCACGTTGTCCCCCGCAGTTACGTGCTGGACGGCTCCGAGGGCGTCAAGCAGCCCGTCGGTCTCGCCGCCCGCAAGGTGACGATGCGGGCCCACGTCGTGAGCGGCGCGCTCTCCAGCATCCAGAACCTGCTCTACGCCGTGGAGGATTGCGGCGTTGAAGTCTCGCGGGTGGTGCTCGAACCGCTGGCCTCCGCCGAGGCGTGCCTGCTGGAGTCCGACCGCGAGGACGGCGTAGCCCTGTTGGACGTCGGTGGCGGCACCACGGACATCGCCACCTTCAAGAAAGGCGCCCTTACCCACACCGCTGTTATACCGATCGGCGGAGAGAGCTTCTCCTCCGACCTCGCCTACGGCCTGAAGGTCCCTTTCGACGCCGCTGAGGAACTCAAAATCCGCTACGGTAGCGTGCTCTCCGATTCGGTGGATTCGGTGGCCGCCGTGAAGCTCGACGAGCGCCACTACAACGCGCACTTTATGAGCCAGATCCTGGAGTACCGCGCTCAGGAGGTCCTGGAATACGCCCGCGAGTCCCTGGATCAAGCGCGCGTCCTCAACATGCTGCCAGGGGGCGTCGTCCTTACCGGCGGGGGCTCTCTGCTCAACGGGATGGCCGAACTCGCGGAGGACGTGCTCGGGATGCGAACCCGCACAGCCATACCGCGCCGGGTGAAGGGTGACCTTAAACCTGTACAGAAACCTCAGTATGCGACGGCTGTAGGTCTGCTATACTTCTCCGCGCAAAACAGTGACGTTAGACCGAAAGGTAAAGGTGCAAGGGTCACCAGCTTTGGTAGCATAGTATCGGCGGTCAAGAGTTGGTTCCGGGGCGTATGAACCGGGTCGGAATGGGAGAACGGGCGACGGAGGGCTATGGAGTTATGTTGGATGCAGGGACGAACTATCTAGCGGTAATAAAGGTTGTGGGGATAGGTGGAGGCGGGACAAACGCCGTGAACCGCATGATCAACTCAGGCCTGCAGGGGGTCGAGTTCATCGCGGTGAACACCGATGCCCAGGCGTTGCAGATGACGGACGCGGACCAGAAGATCCACATCGGGGACAAGCTCACGCGCGGCCTGGGGGCTGGCGCTGATCCCAAGATCGGGATGGAGGCCGCCGAGGAGAACAAGGCGGAGATCGAAGAGGCCATTCGGGGCGCGGACATGGTGTTCGTCACCGCGGGCAAGGGCGGCGGCACGGGCACGGGGGCCGCACCGGTGGTCGCCAAGATCGCACGGGAGGCCGGGGCGCTCACGGTGGGCGTCGTCACCCGCCCGTTCGCCTTCGAGGGCAGGCGGCGTTCGACATATGCCGAGGATGGCATCAAGCGCCTCAAGGAGAACGTGGACGCGCTCATAATCATCCCGAACGACCGTCTCTTGCAGGTGGCCGAGAAGCGAACCTCCATGATGGACGCTTTCAAGATGGCGGACGACGTGCTCAGGAAGGGTGTGCAGGGGATCACGGACCTCATCACGGTGCCGGGGCTCATCAACCTGGACTTCGCGGACGTGCGTACGATCATGTCCGACTCCGGCTCGGCGCTCATGGGCATCGGGGAGTCGAGCAGCGAGAGCCGGGGATCCGAGGCGGCGAAACAGGCCATCTCGAGTCCCTTGCTAGAGGCGAGCATCGAGGGGGCGACCGGAATCATCCTGAACATCACCGGCGGGCAGGACCTCGGGCTCTTCGAAGTGAACGAGGCGGCGGAGATCGTCCACAACGCCGCCCACCAGGATGCGAACCTGATCTTCGGCGCCGTGGTGGACGAGGCCTTCGGGGACCGGGTGAGCGTCACCGTTATCGCCACGGGCTTCGACCAGCGTCTCGCCAACCAGCGCCGGGCAGAGCGGACGGGGACGGTCACGGATACTCAGGAAGACGAGGTTGCCGCTGCTGCCCCTGCCCAAGATGGCGATGTGCTCGACATCCCGGCTTTCCTCCGGCGCCGATAGCCTTTTACGGAAGGCGTGCGCCAGGACTTCATCCGCATCGACGGCGCCCCCGCTGCGACACACACTGCAGCCGGGGGCGCCGTTTTCGTATCTCCTGAGCCAGAACACGAGCGCGCGAAGGTCTGGTTCTTCACCCGCCTCGGCGGCGTCTCGGATCCCCCTTACGATAGCCTCAACGTGTCGAAGGTGGTCGGCTACGGCGAAGCTGCGGTGACCGAGAACCTGCGGCGGATTCAAGAGGCGATGGATGGCCGTCCATCAGCCTGGGTGAAGCAGGTCGCGGGTGACGAGGTTGTTCGGGTGTCAGAGGCCGGGTTCGCCGGTGAAGCCGACGCGCTGGTCACGGATAGAACGGGATTCTCGCTGGTGGTCGCCGTTGCCGATTGCGTGCCGGTGACGCTCGTTGGGGAGCAGGAAGTTGGCATGGTCCACTCCGGGTGGCGCGGGACGCTCGCCGGGGTATCCGCGAAGGCCGCGTGGAAGATGGTGGACCCTTCTCCCACGGCGTACATAGGGCCGTGTATTCGCGGTTGTTGTTATGAGGTCTCGGAAGAGTTGGCGCGTACGTTCGCCGGGCGGTATGGCGAAGGTGTGGTTTCCGGCCGCTATCTTTCGCTGCCCGCGGCGATCAAGGTGAACCTGTCGGAGGCCGGGGTCGAGAAGGTCTACGATCTCGGGCTGTGCAGCGGGTGCAGGCCGGATCTCTTCTACTCGCATCGCAAGCAGGGGCCGCTGACGGGCCGGAACCTTGCGGCCGTGGCGCGAAAGCCGGTGTGATAGATGACCGATGAGAAATTAGAGGCGCAGGTTCGGAACCGCCTCGCGGCCGTAAGAGAGAACGTGGCCGCGGCGCTCGAGCGGAGCGGGCGCAGGCCAGGCGAGACGCGCATCCTGGTGGCGAGCAAGTACTACGAAGCGGAGCAGATCCGGGCTCTCGCGGCGGTGGGCGTAGACCTCCTTGGGGAGAATCGGGCGCAGGATCTCATCTCCAAGCAAGACGTTTTCGGGAACATTTTCGAGTGGCACTTCATCGGTCACCTGCAGCGGCGCAAGGCCAGGGAAGTCGTGCCGCGGGTCTCGCTCATACACTCGGTGGACTCGGTGCGGCTCGTCGATGAGCTTGGGAGGCGGGCTTCCGAGCGGGGAGTTGAGGCGCTGATCCAGGTCAACGTCAGCGGCGAGGAGTCCAAGTATGGCGTATTGGAAGGAGAGGTCGAACGCATCCTGGAGGCTGTCGCCGGTACGGAAGGGCAGGTGCGGGCGCGGGGCTTCATGACGCTTGCGCCAGCGGTTGAACGAGCGGAGAATGTGCGTTATGTTTTCGCGAAGCTTCGAGCGATCCGTGATAGGCTACGCGGAAGCTGGAGTCCCCATTTCGAGCTATCGGAGCTCTCCATGGGCATGAGCAACGACTACGCTGTGGCGGTCGAAGAAGGGGCCACTCTGGTCAGAATAGGACGGACCATCATCGGGGGTGACGGCCCGTGAGGAGGCAGGATGGGAGTTAGGGATCGTATGGATCGGATCGCGGCGTGGTTCGGGTTCGGCGCGGAAGATGATTATTACGAGGACGAGGAGGAAGAGGCTTTGTACGGCAAAGGCGCTTACGCCCAAGGCTCTGCCGAGGAAGAAGTAGGCCCTGCCGTACGGCGGCTCGGGCGCACCGAGCGCTCCTCGGCTTTCGGCACGTCCCTCGGGGACCTCTTTGGCAGCGAGGGGTCGAACCGGAACGAGCGGTACGCGGGCGGCCAGAATCCGCCGCACCTGCGCGCCGTTCCGGATCAGCGCCCGACCCGTGTGAGCGTGGTCGAGCCCGCAAGCTTCAACGATGCCCAGGCCCTCGCCGACCGCTTCAAGCGCCAGCAGCCGGTCATCCTCAACCTCCAGAGCGTGGACGCCGAGCTGTCGCGCAGGATGGTGGATTTCTGCTCGGGCCTTACCTACGCCCTCGACGGAAACATCCAGACCGTCGCCAACCGGGTGTTCCTGCTGACCCCGCGCAACGTCGAGGTCAGCGCCGAGGAGCGCAAGCGGCTGGCCGAGAGGGCCTTCTTCAACCAGCTCTAATCCTGCAGGGCCTGTAAGGACCGTGAGGGGGAAATTGACGAGGGTAGGCATAATCGGGGCCGGCAAGATCGGCGGTTCGCTCCTGGTCCGGCTCGCCGGGGCAGACTCTTTCGAGATTGGCGCCAGCGACGTTCACCTCGAGTACCTCACGCCATACGCCGAGCAACACGGCGTGTGGGTCACGCCCTCCAACCGTGAGCTGGCCGAGCACAGCGATCTCCTCATAATGGCCGTGAAGCCCTGGGACGTGGGAACCGTCCTGGCAGAGATAGCCCCGGTACTGGAAGGCACGGAGAAGGCGGTGACGAGCGTGGCCGCCGGCGTGACCATATCCGCCATCGAGAAGGGGCTGCCGGAAGGAACACCGGTTCTGCGGGTCATGCCTAACGTGTGCGCGTCGGTGGGCCTGGGATCCGCCGTTGTCACCTCAAACGGGCCGGGACGCGAGATGCTGCCGACGGTCATGGAGATTTTCCGCTCCGTCGGGGACGTTATGGAGTTACCAGAACGCCTTTTCGACGCGGCGACGGCGCTGCACGGATCTGGGCCGGCCTACGTGGCCTTGTTCGCCGACGCCCTGATACAGGCTGGTGTTCGGGAGGGCATCCCGCGGGACGTGGCCAAGAGGCTGGTCGTCGGAACCATCGGTGGCACGGCGGTGTTGCTCGAGGAGCGCAGCGCCCACCAGGTGCGCGACGAGGTGATGACGCCGGGCGGCACCACGGCGGCGGCGTTCGTGGCGATGGAGAAAGCCGGGTTCGTCGGCGCCGTCTACGATGGTATCGCGGCGGCGGCGGAGCAGGCGCGGGGGTTGGGACGGTGATGGAGATGCTGGGGCTCGTGCAGGTTTTCGGGTTCTCCGTGGCCGCGTTGCTCTCGGGAATCGTGGATTACGCGTTCTACATACTCTTCGGTTTCATACTGGCGAACATCGTGATCAACTGGCTGCCGGGCTATCCGTCGAGCGCCTTCTTCCAGGCCGTCTACGACGCGGTGCGGGCGGTGGCGGACCCGATCCTGATGCCGATCCGGAGCCGCATCCCGCCGGTGCAGCTTGGCGGCTTCGGGCTGGACCTCTCGCCGATAATCGCCATAATAGGGCTCTCGATCGCGCGGAGCCTGCTGAACAACGTGATCATTGCAAACTTCATCGGACCAGTGACGGGGTGATATAGCATGGCAATACGTCCCACGGATGTTCGCCGCAAGGAGTTCAAGAGCAGCCTGCGCGGCTACGACGCCAACCAGGTGGACGACTTTCTGGACGCGGTCGCCGACGAGTTCGAGCGTACCTACTCTGAGAACGTACGCCTTCGTGAAGAGTCTACTAGCCTGCGCTCGCGCCTGGAGCAGTTCGACGAGTTGGAGAGCTCCATCCGGGCCGCGCTAGTCCACGCCGAGCAGGCGGCCAACGACCTGCGGCGGACCGCCACGCAGGAGGCCGAGAGCGTGCGCCAGACGGCCAGCCGGGAAGCTGAGAGCGCGCGCCAGACGGCGAACCGGGAAGCGGAGCTCACGATCAACGACGCGAAGGCCCGCTCCCATCGCATGCTGGCCGACACTGCGGAGCGTGTCGAGCGGATACAGGAGTCCTACCATGCCCTGAGGAACGCCAAGCAACTCTTCGCTTCGGACTTCCGGCACCTCCTCAAGAGCTACATGGAGGTCATGGATAACGTCGACGTGGCGACCGCCCGCGAGATACAGTCCTCGTTGCGCGAGCGCGTGGACCTGGAGTCCATCGCCGCAGCCCGGCTGGCCGCCGAGGCCGAGAGGAGCGGCGTCCAGGAAGAACTCCCGATTGAGGAGCCCGTGGGAGATTCGACGGAGGAACACGAGCCGTTTGGGGAGGCCGGGGATCAGGAGACCCAACGCATAGATTTGAGCCCGTCCGCCGGAATATCTCCCTCTGACGAGGCATCCGAAGTCGAGCCGGTAACGAACCAGGAGCCGGGGAGTGAGTCGGTCACCGAGACAGGAGACGTGTCCCCTGAGAGCGAACCCGAGGTGGAGGAGCCCGAGGTAGAGCCCTCGACGGCGGAGGATTCTTCGGGAGAGAGCGCATCGGCCGAGGAGCCGGTGTCCGAAGCCCCGGAAACCGAAGCTCCTGAGACCGAGGCTCCGGGAACCTCGGAACAGGACGAGGCCACGCTCGCCCGGGATAGTGGCTCCCACGAGTTTTGGGAGGACGCCGAGAGGAAAGACGCATCCGGCAACGGTGAGGAAGGCCGCATCTCCCGGGCCAGCCGCTTCCTCCGCCGGCGTGGTTGAAGGTTGAGGGGTTCGTCCGGGAGAGCAAGAACGGAGCTTTGCTGAACCTCCGGGTCTCGCCGGGGGCCAGGAGCACATCGCTCGAAGGAACGTACGGGGATGCCGCGCTCAAGATCCGGATCGCCTCGCTGCCTACCGGTGGTCGGGCCAACGCGGAGATAGAAGGCTTCCTGGCCGGGCTTTTCGGGGTCGTCCCTTCGAGCGTCGAGATCGTCCGGCAGGGACAAGGTCGTCCTCTTTCACGGAGCGGAGCCGCGTGAGATACGACGCTGGCTCTCCGCCCTGATCCCCTAGCCCAATGCCCTCAGAGATGTTCCTGGCCGCGCCGGAAGACGCCGGGGAGCGTCTGGATCGGCTGGCGGCCAGTCGATTTGACATAAGCCGGAGCGTCGCACAGCGCCTGATTCGGGATGGTTTGTTGAGGATCGACGGAAGGGAAGTATCGCCATCCCACCGCGTGCAGGGCGGCGAGCGGATCGAGGCGGAGCTTCCGGACGAAACCCTTCAGGCGGAGGAGATTCCTGTCCCCATCCTCTTCGAGGATGAGTTCCTGATCGTAGTAGACAAGCCCGCCGGACTCGTCGTCCACCCAGGCGCGGGCAACCCGTCTGGGACGCTGGTGAACGCGCTCCTCGACCGGGGTATCGCTGGTGGGGATGATCCCATGCGGCCCGGCATCGTCCACCGCCTCGACCGGGACACCTCGGGGCTGATGGTCGCGGCGAAGAACGAGTCAGCGTACTCGGGGCTGGTAGAGATGATGTCGGCGCGGCGGGTCGGGCGTATCTACAGGGCAGTCGTTATCGGAGGTGGTCTTCCAGCTACCGGTACGGTGGACTCGCCCGTGGGCCGCGACCCGGATAACCCAACTCTAATGGCCGTGGGGGTGGGGAAGCCCGCCGTCACGCACTTCGAGACGCTACGGGAAGCCGGAGAATACTCGATGCTCCGGGTGCGGCTGGAGACGGGGAGGACGCACCAGATCCGGGTTCACCTTTCCGCCATCGGCCACCCGGTATATGCGGATCCAATCTACGGAAGGGCCGTGGCGGGGAGACGTCTATGGCTCCACGCTGAGAGGCTGGCTTTCCGGCACCCTGTGAGCGGCGATGATATGGAATTCGAGTCGGTTATCCCCGATGACCTGCGCGAGGCAGCATCCTCGCTCGGTTTGTTACCCGACGGTCCGCCGTGATCCGCTCGTTCACCCTTTGGGCCGAAGGAACACGAAGGTAAGCGCCGCAACGCCTGCTCCGGACAGCAGGAGGGTTGACAGGCTGCCGATAGAGACGACCATCCCCGCGATAGGGGCTCCCACGCCCGCCGCGACGCCCATCGCCACCTCGCCGAGACCCTCTGTGCGCGGACGCAGATCCGGCGGTACTGAAGCGGCGAGTAGCATGCTCCCGCCCACGATCCCGAGGTTCCATCCGATGCCGAGTACCGCCAGGACCACGATGATCCAGGCCACGCTATCCTGATTCACGAGCGCTCCCGCGATGCCGGTCACGACGAGAAGCAGGATACCCAGCGCGGCGATGGGCACGCCGCCGATTCGATCCGCGATCCGGCCCGACACCGGCGAAGGCACGAACATACCAGCGACGTGAACACCGATCACAATCCCAACCAGGTCGAGGCTGTGGCCGTGGGTGCTCAGGTGAACGGGCGCGACGGCCATCACCGACACCATGACGAGGTTCGTCGCCCCCAGAACCACGAGGGCAACCCGCGCTGGCCAGATGCCGCGGCTCGAAATCGCCTGTTGTGGCGTGGACCTGGTCATCTCGCGGGGTCCGAGTAGCGCGGCCCCTTGTCCGAGGTACGGAACGCCGGGGTAGGAGATGGCGGCGAGGAGGATGGCGGAGATCACGAAGGACAGGATGGCGAGCAGGTAGAGCCCCGTCAGCGGCGGGAGGCCGAGCATCCTTGCCACTTCCCCGCCCGGACCCAGCAGGTTCGGGCTCAGGATCGCGCCGAAAGCCGTGGCGAACAACACAACCCCGAGCGAGCGCCCACGCGCGGCCTCACCACCCAACTCACCAGCCGCGTAGCGCGTGAGAAAGATGGCGGCGTTGCCCGCCCCAAGCACGATGGAGCCTGCCAGAAGCGTAACGAAATTGCTGCTCACGGCTGCGAAGATCACCAGCGCGGCCCCGAGCGCGCCCAGTACGTAGCCGAGGATCAAGCTCCGGCCACGCCCCGCATGGCGCGTTCGCCGGGAGACGACCAGCGCCGCGATTGCCTGTCCCACGACAAGCAGCCCGAGCGGAAGACCCGCTGCGGCCTCCGTGCCGGTCAGGTTGGCGCCGAGTAGCGCTCCTGCGGTCCCACCGGCAGCGAGACCCACGCTGCCGATCCCTGTAGCGACCGCCAGCACGGCGAGCGTGCGGCGTCTGATCTCAGCTTCGTCTTGTTTTATCAGGGATATCTGCTTTCTCCATAGCGAAGATCTCCCGCAGTCGCGCCTCATCTTCCGGAGCGAGGACGATACCGAAGGTGTCGCGGAGCGCCTCTATCGCTTCGTCTTTGGGGAGATCACGCTTCTCCAAGGACCCCTCGGGAAACTTGGAGATAAACGTGCTTCCACCAAGCGTATACCGGACGTCGGGTTTGACCCTTACGGCCCTCGGCTGGCTCACGAACGGTGAGTCTGGATGGGTCGCCGTGTAGTGGTTGTAGACCACGTAGTCAATGAAACGCTGTGGCTCCTCGGTGAAGGTGTAGAGGTCTGTCCAGCCGTCCGCATCGGGAGAGCGCAGCCGCCACGAGCCGTCACCGTGTTTTGCGAGACCATAGGTCCAGCCACCCTGGCGCGACACGGCGCCGTCTTCGAACGGGATCGGCTCCAGGAGCGTCGCCCCGAAACCGACATCGGCGAGCCATTCCCTTCCATCGGCCTCGACGACGAGCAGCATGTGCGTGCGGGCTGGCTGCACGCGGGCGGCGAGCCGCCTCACCCTGAATCCGATCCGCTCCAGAAGCGCGGCGAAGAGCAGGTTGTGCTCGAAACAATACCCGCCGCGTTCGTGGCGGACCAGCTTGTCCTGAATCTTCTTGATGTCGAGAGAGATGCCGCGTCCCAGCACGACGTCAAGGTTCTCGAACGGGATACGGGCAGCGTGCGCCCGGTGCAGAGCAAATAGTGTGTCTACATCGGCGCGCAGGTCTCCATCATACCCCACGCGAGCGAGGTAAGCGTCCACGTCAAGTTTCTCTATCTCCCACTCACCACTCGCTCCTTCGGCGTTGGGATTGTTGCGTTGATCCAACGTGCTCATCTGAATCGCCTCCCCGATTATCTCTGAAGATCGTGCGGGCCTGGTTAAGGTGATTTTCGCCATTCATTTCCTTGCGAGCCTGTCTGGAGGTTCGGTGGCGTCGCGGGTGTTCGGGGTGAGCTTGTGGACTTCTTGATCCGGATCGTCTATCCCGAAGCCGATGATTCTCTCCGGGTGGACGCGGATGAATACGCCGTCTCGATCTCCTCCGCTGGCTGACGGATCTATAGACTCCGCATGTCCGCGAATTTCGAGGCACCGAACACGCCACGGCTGGCGCGATGCTATGTCGTCCACGATGAACGCCGCCCGGCCGTTGTCTGCGACGTTGCGGAACTTCCGGCTGGACGCCATGTTGTACCCGCGGATGTCTATGGTCGCGGTGTCGGTGTTGTAGGCGAACCCCACCGGGCTGACCTGGAGTGTCCCGTTCGGCTGCGCCGTCGCCAGCCTTCCCAACGTCTGAGACTCCAGGTAGCTGAGCTCCGCCCGCGTGAAAGGCGCAGGCCGTCGCGCCACGAGGAGCGTTTTACCCACGGTGGCGCGAGACTCGATGGCGGCGTGCGCTTCGGCGGCCCGCTCCAGCGGGAAGGTTTGTCCGATCACCGGGCGCAACCGGCCGTCCGCTGCGTCGGATAGCGCGTCCTCGGTGAACGCGCGGGCTTCCTCCGGCGTTGGACGCGACAGGCCAACCTTCGTCACACCGCGATCCGCGGCTGCCTCATCCGGGATGCCGGCCCACTCGCCGCTCGACATTCCGAAGCTGATCATCCGCCCGCCGCAGTCGAGCAGCCCGAACGCGGACCTGGCGATGTCGCCGCCGACACCGTCAAAGACGACGTCCACGCCTCCGGTAGCCTCACGAATCCGATCCGTCCACCCCGGCTCCCGGTAATCTACCGTCATGTCGGCGCCCAATTCTCGCGCGAGTTCGACCTTGCGCGCCCCTCCAACCGCCGCGATGACCGTGGCCCCGGCCGCCCGAGCGAGCTGGACTAGCAGGGAGCCAACGCTGCCCGCCGCCGCCTCGACCAGCACTCGTTCTCCTTCGCGCAACGAGGAAGCCTGGATCAACATCTTCGCCGTGCGCCCGTCGGCGAGCAGGGCCGTCGCGCTGTCGAGCGCCAGACCTTCCGGCACCTCGATGAGCCCGCCTGCGTCAACCGTCACCAGGCCGGCATATCCACCAGATCCGCCGGTGATGGCGACCACCCGCCTGTCGATCAGACCGTCGTCGGCTCCGGAGCCGACCGACACGACCTCGCCGCCGACGCCGTTGCCCGGGATCATGGGCAGCTTCGCCTCGAAAGGCCCGAAACCACTCGCGCGGAACTGGGTCTCCACGAAGGTAATGTTGGCGAAGGACACCTCGATCAAAGCCTGTCCCGGCTCTGCCACGGGGTCCGGCGCTTCTCCCGCCACGAGCGATTCGGGACCGCCGAACTTCTCTAACCACACCGCTTTCATCGCTGCTTACTCCCTTCCACTTCGATCTCTTCTGGTTCTGTGTTATCCATAGGCGTTGAACGGAGATCCGGATCGTTCTTTTCGGCGACGCTCCGCAGCCCGAGCGCGGCTAAGAGGGCGATGATCAGGACGAAAAACATCGCCAGGAAGGCATCGGAAAACGGGGCGGCGTTGAGAACGTACAGGGGGTTGATGGCCCCACCATCGGCCTCTTCTCGGGACGCGAGGAATGCCCCGAGGAGCGCCGGGCCGGTACCGCCTCCGAGGAAGATCAGACCCTGGAAGATACCCATACCGCCCCCGACCTCCGCATCCGGGAGCGCGCCTGCGGCCGCATTGGCGAGCGGAGATTGAACGAAGGACATGCCGACGGTCAACCCCAGCATGCCCGCCGAGACCATGAACGGGGACGCTCCTGCGGCGAGGGTGGACATGAAGAGCGCCGAAAGAGTCATGGGCGTAAGCCCAGCCAGGATGGGAGTTTTCACGCCGATGCGGTCGGAGAGACGGCCGCTCAAAGGCGAGAGAAGGGCCAGCGCCACCGCCCCAGGCGTCAGGGCCAGCCCGGCTGCCGCCGCGGAGAGCCCGTTCACCTCGACGAGGAGTAGTGGGGTGAAGATGAGCGCCGAGAGGTTGGCCAGCATGGCGAAGAAACCGACGAGGATTGCCGCCACATACGCCCGGTTCCTGAATAGTACAGGCGAGACGAAGGGATGCGAGGCTCCGCTTATACGCCAGACGAAGAGCGATGCCGCGAGCGCAGCTCCCAGGAAGCAACCCCATGAGGAGGATGAGGCGAAGCCTGCACCCTGTCCCTGTGTAACGCCGAAGAGGAAGAGGCCGGCTCCCAGGCCGAGCAGTAGGCCACCGATCAGGTCGAAGCGGCGCTCATCTTGAGAGCCACCGTTGGGCAGCACGCGCCGGGCGAACGGGATCAGGATCAACGTCAAGACGAGCGTGCCCACGAACAGGGCACGCCAGCCGAGGAATTGCCCGACGATACCTCCGGCAACGGGGCCGACCGCAGCAGCAGCGCCCAGGCTAGATCCGATAACCCCCATGCCCGCGCCTCGCTCTCCAGCCGGCAAGACCTTCGTCACTGAGACTATCGCGAGCGCCGGGATTGCTGCTCCCCCGATTCCCTGCACGATGCGTCCCAGGACGAGTACCGTGAGGCTCGGGGCGAAGGCGCAGATGAGGCCGCCCGCCGCGAACCCCGTAAGCCCCACGGCGAAGACGCGCCTCACCCCGAAAAAGTCCGAGATGCGTCCGTAGAGCGGAACCCCGACGGCGTAGGCGAGCGAGTAGCCCGTTATCACCCATCCCACCTGCGCCGGCGAGGCGCCGAACTGCAACCTTATCAGTGGGATCAAGACGTTAATCATGGTGGCCGTGAGCACCGAGATGAACACCGCTGATGCGGCCACCGCCAGAAAGAGCCGGGTGGATGCAGGTGCTCTCGTGCTCATGGCTTCGCCCCCGGTGCTCATCGCTCCGCCCCGACGGACTCCACAGCCGCTTCTCGGCCGGCTTTCAGGGCATGAGTCCACCAGGCGAGTTCGTCGAGGGTCGCACCGGCGCTCTCGTTGAGTAAATCGTAGTCTGAGAGGTTCTTGCCCTCACGCCGCACCCCGAGTACAGGCTCCATGCCTATGTGTACGGCTGTGCGGGTCGGGGCCATCTGGAGCTCGATGCAGATCAAACGCAACTGCTCCACGGCACGCGCCCCACCGACCCCGCCGTAGCCCACGAACGCGGCCGGTTTCCTGTTGAACTCGGGGTATGCGTGGTCGAGCGCGTTCTTCAGAGCGCCCGGAATGGAGTGATTGTACTCGGCCGTGACGAAGATATACTCATCGAACCCGGCTATCTTCTCGCCCCAGCGCAGCGCCATCTCGTTCTCCGGTGGCTCGTGGGAGGGACCCGTCGTCTCCTCGAACAATGGCAGCGGACAATCCCGCAGGTCCACCATTTCGAAGACGAGGTCGCTCCGTTCCGACGCGATATCGAAGATCCAGCGCGCCGGTTTATCGCCGAACCTGCCTTCCCGTGTGGTGCTGATTATGATGCCGATGACTGGCCTATACATTGCTGTACTTCCATGCATCTATCTGCCTGTAGTTCACGAGGTCAGCCTGAACTCCCAGCCTATCGAACGTTTCGCGCGGATCGAACCCTGTTTCTTGATGCCTGGCCGTCACGGCCTCTTTTGCCGCTGCGATGGCTTCGGCGTCCCACCACACGACGATGGTGACGAGGTTGAAGTCGCCGGGTCCATCCATCTTTTCGAGTATGGAATCCTCGATGAAGCCGGGAAGGATTCGCAGGAGTTCGTGGGTGTGTTTCACCCTTTCGAGGAACTCGGCACGGGCGGGTTCAGACACGATGAACTTGTCTATGCGATAGATTCGCTGTTGTTCTTGTGAGTAGGAACTCGGGTTCATCTCGGGTTGCCTCCGATCTGAAACAGAAACCGTCTGCACCGTAGCCTGCGGAAATCCACCAATCTACTAACCTCTCTTTTCGTCTGCCGGTTCGATGCATCCGAATGTTGCGATGGAAAGGAGGTTCGTGCATCGTGCGGGCGTACGGTTCTTGACCTGTACCAAAGTACGGGGCGCCGGAAGATGGCCGCCGACGGCTTGACGGCCCCGGTCTGCTCTGGTAGCTTGCCTGCCAGTGAGAACCGACCTTTAACGGCGTCCCGTGAGGCGCGAAGGGGGTTACGAGTTGGACCGCACGAGCGTCCACGAGCACGCGAGGTCGCGGGTGCTCTCCGCTGATGGTATGCGCCGTTCCCTGCGGCGTATCTCGCACGAGATCCTCGAAAGAAACGCATCAACCCTGGAAAATCTCGCGCTCGTCGGGGTGCTGACGCGCGGCGTGCCGCTCGCCAGGCGCATCTCGGATAACCTCAGCCAGTTCGAGGACCTCGATGTGCCCGTGGGATCGCTGGACATCACGATGCACAGGGACGACCTCGGGGGCGAGGAGCCGGAGGTGGGGGAGAGCGACGTGCCCTTCGACGTGACGGGGCGCACCGTCGTGCTGGTTGACGACGTGCTGTACACGGGGAGGACGGCGCGGGCCGCGATGGACGCGCTGCTTGAGCTTGGCCGTCCCGCTGCGATACGGCTCGCCATCCTGGTCGACCGGGGGCACAGGGAACTGCCGATTCGGGCGGATCACGTGGGGAAGAATGTTCCGACATCCCGCGGGGAGCGGGTGTTGGTGGAGCTAGAGGAGACCGACGGGGAGGACGGGGTGATCGTCGTTGCGGAATAGAGATTTTCTGACGCTGGAAGAGACGACCCGCGAGGAACTTCGCGAGATACTGGACCTGGCGCGAGACGTGGCCGACGGACGCCTGTCGAAATCGCTCGCCGGAAAGACCGTCTGCCTGGCGTTCTTCGAGTCCTCGACGCGGACGGCGGCGTCGTTCGAGCTCGCCGCCCGGCGATGCGGAGCCGATGTGATCTCACTGTCCGAGAGCGGCTCCGCCATCGCCAAGGGCGAGTCCCTGGTAGACACCGTCGTGACGCTGGACAGCCTGGGCGCGGACGCCATCGTCCTCCGTCACCCGGCCGCCGGCGCGGCGAGGCTGGCGGCCAGGCACACCGGCGCGGCGGTGGTGAACGCGGGCGACGGCTGCGGACAGCATCCGACCCAGGCGCTCCTGGATCTATACGCTCTGAGCCAGGCGTTCGACGGCTTCGAAGACCTCGCGGGACGCAGGGCTGTTATCGTCGGGGATGTGCTGCACAGCCGGGTGGCGCGAAGCGTGATCCCCGCGCTCCGGAGAGCCGGGATGGAGGTCGCCTTTTCCGCCCCACGCACGCTTCTGCCGCTGGAAACGGACGCTTGGGATCTGCCGGTCCTGCCTTCCGTGGATGCGGCGCTGGAGTGGGGGGCCGAGGTTCTGTACATGCTCAGGCTCCAGAACGAGCGTATGACCGGCGGCTCCCCGCGCATCCCGTCCGTCGCTGAGTACGGCGCCTACTACGGCGTTGCGCGGCGGCACCTGCACCGGGGTGTCAGGGTCATGCACCCGGGCCCGGTCAATCGGGGTGTGGAGATCTCCGGCGACGTAGTTCTCGACGGAGCATCCCTGATCCCGAACCAGGTGGCCGCGGGCGTCGCCATCCGCTCAGCGGTCCTCACCCTCGCCACCGGCGTCGCCCACGAAGTAGCCGCGTGACCCGGCGCAACGGACAGAGCCCCGAGCTAGTCATCCGGCACGCCCGCGTCCTCGATCCCTCCACCAGACTCGACGCCGTGAAGGACGTGCGGTTATCCGGAGGGCGCGTGGCGGAGGTCGGGGATGATCTCCAGGGCGCCCGCAAGCTCGACGCGGATGGGCTGCACCTGTTCCCAGGCTTCGTGGACGTGCACGCTCACTGGCGTACACCGGGTCGGGAGGATGAAGAGACAATCGAGAGCGGCTCGGCATCGGCGGCGGCCGGCGGCTTCACGGGTGTAGTGATGATGCCGAACACCGACCCCGTCGTGGACAAACCCGTCGTGGTGTCGGGGCTGCTGCGCCGCATCGAACAGGAGTCGCGGGTGCGGGCCTACGTTTCTGCCGCGCTGCACGTTGGGTTGAAGGGAGAACGCCTCACAGAGATGCGCCTGTTGAAAGAAGCCGGAGCCCTTTGCGTCTCCGACGACGGGCTGGGAACGCAGTCTGCCGGGGTTCTGCGAAACGCCATGCTCTATGCTCAATCAGCGGGATTGCCTGTGCTACTTCACTGTGAGGATCATACGCTGGCGACCGGCGTCGTCCACGACGGGGCCGCCGCCGCGCTCGCCGGCGTACCGGGATCTCCGGCAAGCGCCGAAGACGTGGCGACGGCGACCGCCCTGGTGCTCGCCGCCGAGACAGGGGCGAAGACCCACATCACCCACATCTCGACCGGGCTCTCTGCCGCGCTCGTCCGATTCTTCGCGGATCGCGCGTACGTGACCTCGGACACCACGCCGCACCACCTGACGCTCACCGATGAGCTTGTCTCCACGCTGGAAGGGATGTACAGGGTCAACCCGCCGCTTCGCCCGTTGGATGATCGCGATGCCGTCACGGACGCCCTGCGCGACGGAACCCTGGATTTCGTGGCGACGGACCACGCGCCGCACGCTTCTGAGGAGAAGGATCTCCCGCTGGAGCAGGCCGCGCCCGGTTTCCTCGGCCACGAGACGGCCTTCGCGGCGCTGCACACGGAGCTGGTACTGACAGGCAAGCTCTCGCTAGCGCGGCTGGTCGAGGCGATGTCGTACGCGCCGGGCCGGTGGGTCGGGGAGGGCGGGAGCATGGCGATAGGCTCCCCCGCGGACCTCACGCTCGTTGATCCCTCCGAGGAATGGGCTGTGGACCGGGGATCGCTGTCGAGCCGGTCGTGGAACAGCCCGTATCTCGGTCGGAGGCTGACGGGCCGGGTCGTGGGTACTATAGTTGGCGGAGAGCTTGTACACGACAGGACAGGAGCGAGGTTTGGAGTACGGGCGTAGCCGGGCGACGGTCGTCCTGGAGGACGGGGCCGTCTTCGAAGGCTGGAGCTTCGCCGGGGATGGCGAGGTCGCCGGCGAAGTGGTCTTCACGACGAGTATGGTCGGATACCAGGAGACGATCACCGACCCTTCGTACCGGGGGCAGATCGTGCTCTTCACCTACCCGCTCATCGGTAACTATGGTGTGATTCCGGGCGACGACGAGTCCCGCAAGGTGCAGGCTGCCGCCGTCCTGGTGCGCGAGTACACCCCGCACCACAGCAACTGGGCCAGCGAACGCTCACTCGCTGCCCTCCTCTCCGAGAACCGCGTGATGGGCGTCGAGGGCCTCGACACCCGCGCCCTGACCCGTCACCTGCGGGACAAGGGCGCGATGCGTGGCGTCATCTCTACCGTGGAGCAAGACCCGCTCGTTCTGCGGGAGAAGGCCAACGCTCATCCTTCGATGCTCGGCCTCGACCTCGCTTCCACTAGCGCCAACATCACGGAGCCAACCCTCATGCCCGCAGTCGGTGATGAACGCTGCCGTGTCACGGCACTCGATTATGGCGTGAAGGGCTCCATCTACAGGGAGCTTCGGGGCCGGGGCGCAACGGTACTCGCGCTACCCGGTTCGACGGGTACGGATGAGATCCTCGCTTCGGAGCCAGATGGGATCTTCCTCTCAAACGGACCCGG
Source organism: Rubrobacter sp. (assembly GCA_013812245.1). Classification (GTDB taxonomy): domain Bacteria; phylum Actinomycetota; class Rubrobacteria; order Rubrobacterales; family Rubrobacteraceae; genus JACDGB01. The sequence continues at coordinate 10,532 of JACCTS010000245.1, read as the reverse complement.
AGATCCCGCCGCCCTGGAGGACGCGGTGGATACTCTGCGTCCGCTGCTCGGAGAAGTTCCGGTATTCGGGATCTGCCTGGGCCACCAGCTACTCGGGCTTGCTCTCGGGGGCGAGACGTACAAGATGCCGTTCGGACACCACGGGGCCAACCATCCCGTGCGGAACCTGCGCACCGGGAGGATCGAGATCACCAGCCAGAACCACGGTTTCTCCGTGCGCGAAGACACCATGCCGGACGACGTGGAGCTGACGCACCGCAACCTCTATGACGGGACGGTCGAAGGGTTGTGGAGCCCGGAGCGGCGCGCCTGGAGCGTGCAGTACCACCCCGAGTCGAGTCCGGGGCCGCGTGATTCCGGCTACCTCTTCGACGAGTTCGTCGGAACCATCTCGGAGAAGGTCGCGACCTAGCCCTTGCCCCGCCGCGACGACATAAGCAGCATCCTGATAATAGGGTCTGGTCCGATCGTGATCGGGCAGGCCGCCGAGTTCGACTACTCTGGCACCCAGGCTTGCCACGCCCTGCGCGATGAGGGCTATCGAGTCATCCTCGTGAACTCGAACCCAGCGACCATCATGACGGACCCCGAGGTCGCAGACGCCACCTACGTCGAGCCGCTCACCGTGGAGACGGTCGCGGAGGTGATCCGGCGGGAACGTCCCGACGCCCTGCTCCCGACCCTCGGCGGACAGACCGCCCTGAACCTCGCCATCGAGCTACACGAGGCCGGCTTTCTCGATGAGTTCGGCGTCGAACTTCTGGGAGCGTCCGTCGAGTCCATTCACAAGGCCGAGGATCGCCAGCTCTTCCACGACGCCATGGACCGCATCGGGCTCAGGGTGCCGGAGAGCCGGACGGCGCGAGACCTCTCGGCGGCAGAGGAACTGGCCGAAAGAGTCGGCTTCCCGCTTATCATCCGGCCCAGCTTCACCCTGGGTGGCAAGGGCGGCTCCGTCGCCCGCGACCACGTCGAGCTTCGCCGCGCTGTCACGGACGGCCTCGACGCCAGCCCCGTCGGCAGCGTGCTCGTGGAGCGGAGCGTCGCGGGCTGGAAGGAATTCGAGCTCGAAGTCATGCGCGACCTCGCCGACAACGTGGTCGTCGTCTGCTCCATCGAGAACGTGGACCCGATGGGCGTCCACACCGGCGACTCCATAACCGTCGCCCCGGCCCAGACCCTCTCCGATCGCCAGTACCAGTCCCTCCGCACGGCATCTATACGCATAATACGTGAGATTGGGGTGAGCACGGGCGGTTCGAACATCCAGTTTGCTGTTGATCCGAACAGCGACGACTTCTATGTGATCGAGATGAACCCTCGGGTGAGCCGGTCGAGCGCGCTGGCGAGCAAGGCGACGGGTTTTCCGATAGCCAAGATCGCTGCGAAGCTCGCCGCCGGTTACACGCTCGATGAGATTCCGAACGACATCACCCGCGCGACCCCTGCGTCTTTCGAGCCGGCGCTCGACTACGTGGTCACCAAGATCCCACGCTTCGCCTTCGAGAAGTTTCCGGCTGCCGCGTCCAGGTTGACCACTAGGATGCACTCTGTCGGCGAGGTCATGGCCATAGGCCGCACGTTCACGGAGAGCCTGCTCAAAGCTATGGCTTCACTGGAGGTTGATGCCGCCGACGTGGTCCCGAACCTCGACGAGGCGAGCGCGTACAGGATCTTCGCGATCTTCGACGCCCTGCGCGCCGGGATGGACATACCGGAGATCTTCGAGCGGACGCAAATAGATCCCTTCTTCATCGCCTCCGTAGCCAGGATAGTAGCGTCGGAAGGTTCGCTCGCTTCCGGAGAGTGGAGCCGCGAAGCCCTGCTCGAAGCCAAGAAGATCGGTCTACCGGACGAAAACCTCGCTGCCGCGACCGGGACTTCCACAGAGGTCATGCGGGGCGTGAGGCGCGCCCTCGGCGTGAGCCCGACGTACAAGTCCGTGGATACCTGCGCCGGCGAATTCCCGGCACGCACCCCGTACTACTACTCAACCTACGAGACCGAGGATGAAGTCGAACGCGGGGAGAACCCTTCCGTCGTCGTCCTCGGGAGCGGCCCCAATCGCATCGGGCAGGGCGTGGAGTTCGACTACGCGTGCGTCCACGCCAGCTACGCCCTCAAGGACGCTGGTTACGACGCCGTGATGGTCAACTCCAACCCCGAGACCGTCTCCACTGACTACGACACCTCTACGCGCCTGTACTTCGAGCCTCTCTCGGCTGAGCACGCGCTGGAGGTCATCCGCAGGGAGAAGCCGGATGGTGTGATCCTGCAATTCGGTGGCCAGAGCCCGCTGAAGCTCGCTCGTGAATTGGAGAAGGCAGGGGCGAAGATTCTGGGTACATCCCCGGACGCCATAGACCTCGCGGAAGACAGATCCCGCTTCGGACGCCTGCTCTCCGACCTCGGCATCCCGCACCCTCGCTTCGGGACTGCCTTCACGGCCGATGAGGCGCGCCGGGTGGCGCGTGGGATCGGCTACCCCGTGGTCGTTCGACCTTCTTACGTACTCGGCGGGAGGAGGATGGAGATCGTCTACAACGACGACGACCTTGACCTGTACCTCAGCGCCAGCGCCGACACGAGCCCGGAGCACCCGACCCTCATCGACAAGTTCATGGAAGATTACGTCGAGGTAGATGTTGATGCCGTCTGCGACGGCGAGGATGTGTACGTCGGCGGCATCATGGAGCACGTCGAGGAGGCCGGCGTGCATTCGGGGGACTCCTCGTGCGTGACGCCGCCCATCACCATCCACCGGGCTTTGCTGGAACGGGTCGAAGAGTACACGAAGCGTCTTGCGCTCGCCGTCGGCGTCGTCGGCCTGATGAACGTGCAGTTCGTGGTGCGCGGCGACGACGTGATGGTCATCGAGTGCAACCCGCGCGCGTCGCGCACCGTGCCTTTCATCTCCAAGGCGACCGGCGTGCCGCTCGCGAAGGTGGCGACGAGGGTGCTGCTTGGTGAGAAGCTCCGCGATATGCGGCTTGGAGCCACTATCAACGGGCACTTCTCCGTCAAGGCGCCGGTCTTCCCGTTCGACCGTTTCGCCGACGTGGACCCTTTGCTCGGGCCAGAGATGCGTTCGACGGGGGAGGCGATGGGGATAGACCGTTCGTTCGGCGGCGCGTTCGCCAAGGCTTTGCTTGCGGCCGGGCAGGGACTGCCGGTCTCGGGGAGGGTGTACATCTCGGTCGCCAATCGAGAGAAGAGGTCCGTCATCTTGATCGCACGCGCCTTCGCGGATCTCGGCTTCGAGCTGGCCGCGAGCGAGGGAACGGCGGAGGTTCTCAAGAACAATGGCCTGCCGGTCGCGGTCGTGCCCAAGATCGGTGAGCTTGGCGATGACGTGCTCGGCCTGATCGAAGAGGGCGGGGTCGACCTGATCGTGAACACGCCTTGGGGGCGTGGGGCGCGCACGGACGGGTACCTTATCCGCCGCAAAGCCCTCACGCACGGCGTGCCCTGCATCACGACCCTGGCCGCTGCCGCGGCCGCCGTGCAGGGCGTGGAGTCCGCCATCCGGGGCGGCACGCAGCGCGTAAACCCGCTGCAGCGCCTCCTGGGAGCCCGGGCGTGAAGTTCCACGGCGTAAAGATCGAAGACCGGGAGTGGATCGGCGGCTACACCCTGATCCGCTATCGCTGGGATGGCGCGATAGAGCCGGGTCAGTTCGCCATGGCGCGGGTGGCCGGCTACCCGGTGACCTTCGATCCCTTCCTGGCCCGCCCGTTCTCCTTCTACGACCACGATGGCGAGACCGCGAGCCTCCTCTTCGAAGTGCGCGGCCGAGGAACGGCATTGCTTGACGACGCCCCGGACAGGATCGAGGTCAGCTCACCCCTCGGACGGGGTTTCCGCATCAATGGGGCGAACGGACCAGTCGCCCTGCTCGGCGGCGGCATCGGCGTCGCCCCGCTCAAGGTCCTCAGCCGCCGCCTGGACGCGCTCAGCGTACCCCACGACGTGTTCCTCGGGTTCGCCGACGCCCGCTACGCCGCCGTGGCCGGTGAGTTCCCCGGAGCGAAGGTGGCGACGGTGGACGGCTCGGCGGGCGTTCAAGGCACCGTTCTGGACGCCGCCCCGGATCTCACCCGCTACACTGCGGTCTACGCCTGCGGGCCGAACCCGATGCTGGCGGCGGTCAAGCGCGCTGCCGGCGAGGACGCCTTCTGCCAGCTCTCCGTGGAAGAGAGGATGGGCTGCGGCAACGGCTCGTGCAACGGGTGCGTGGTCCCCGTGCGCGACGGCGGGTACGTCCGGTCCTGCATCGAAGGCCCGGTCTTCGATGCGGAGGCGCTGGCATGGTAGTGCGTGAGCGGCTGGCGGGCGAGAAGCTCGCGGTCGAGCTATGCGGCATCGCCCTCGAAACACCGCTCATCCCTGCCTCCGGGACGCTGTCGAAGGAAGCGCTTGGCGAGGTAGGGAGTGTGTACGGCGCCATCCTGCCGAAGACCACGACGCCGAGGGCGCGGGCGGGCAACCCGCCGCCGCGCATCGCAGAGACTCCGGCCGGGATGGTCAATTCCATCGGGCTCCAGAACCCCGGCGTCGAGAAATTCCTGGAGGGCCTGGACGCCTTCGATCTCGGAGTACCCATATTCGTCTCCGTGGCGGGGGACACGGTGGACGAGTTCGTCGCCCTGTGCGGCCGTCTAGCCGGTGATCCTCGCATCGCCGCCGTCGAGCTGAACCTCTCATGCCCGAACGTCGAGCACGGTGGCCTGACGTTTTGCGCTGGCCCGGCGTCCGCCCGGGAGGTGATCGAAGCTTGCCGCGACGCGTTGTCCAGTAAGCCGCTCTTCGCCAAGCTCACCAACGAGGGCGTGGTCGCCAACGCCATCGCCGCCGAAGAGGCTGGCGCCGACGCCCTGACCGTCATAAACACCATCCCCGCTCTCACAATAGATGCCTCCGCGCAGACCATACTTGTGCGCGGTGGTCTCTCCGGTCCCGCCATCAAGCCCGTGGCCCTGCGGGCCGTCTATGACGTATCACGCGCCGTGAATATCCCCGTCATTGCGAGCGGAGGAGTATCTACCGGGACGGATGTGGCCGAGTTTATGCTGGCGGGCGCGACGGCGGTGCAGGTCGGCACGGCCAGCTTCGTCAGGGAGCCAGAGGAGATACTCTCCGAGTTCTCGGAATACCTGGATCGGATGGGCACGACCGCTAGCGAATTGACCGGCGCTTTGTAGCCTTTCGCCGGAGCCCTCCGATCTGCCTTGGAAAGCCGACGTATAAGCGAGAAGCAGGTCTTCAGGTTCATGCATCTGACCGATGATGTGCTGGCCGATCTACTCGAAGCGGTGAAGGGCAAGGAGGGACTCGAAGCCCCGAGAGTCAATCCCCAGTACGGAGCCCCGGAGAAATACGCGGTCTGGGATCTCGAAGAAGGCGCGGACTATCGCTGGATAAAGGATTTTGTGCAGATGAATGGCATCGATGAGGACACCTATGGCGTCCTCATCTCTCTAGTGACCGAGGAGGAGAGCGGGAAAATTCGCGCTCCCAGGTTCGTGATCGACTTGAGCCGCGAAGTTGGCGGGGTTATCGACTTCTCGTTCACTTGTGTAGTATGAGATGAGCGAGGCGAAGACCGAAAACTCCCTGGAAAGCCTCAGGGAGGAGAAGTCATGGCTCAGGTTCTCGCGGCTCTCACGGACTGAGGTACGGCGTCTGCGCCATTTGTTCTGGCGGGTTGATGAGTTCTGGGACGTACGGGTTCATCCCCGTAGCGAAGACACTCGGGAGTTTATAGCCACGGTTCGACTCAGGGAAGACGTGGACTATAGTTGGCTCAAGAGCTTTGTAGAGGAAGGAGCCTTCGCAGAAGAAGACTACGGTGTCGCGGTCTCGGTGGTAACTGACAATCCCACCCCCATAGTGCAGGTTCCCAAGTTCGTGGCCGAGTTGGGCAAAGAGATAGGCGGCTTCGTGGAATTCCCATTCCACGTCGTTTGAAGGCTGACCAGCGCTTTGTCGCAATCATCAGTCGAACAAAGGTCTACTCTCCGTCGCTGTCGTAGCCGCCTCACTCACGCTCTGTGGCCTCTGCAACCACGGTACTTACTTCCTTAATCAGCTCCTCGAACTGCCTCATCCGCTCCTCGCCGAGGCGACGGACGCACTCCTCCTCCACTTCCCCTATGATCTCTTCCGCAAGCCGGCGCATCTCCCACCCTCGTTGCGTGATACGAATGATCTTGGCCCTACCATCCTTGGGGTCCGCCACTCGTTCTACGTAACCTGCTTCTTCGAGCCGGCTCACCGTGTAACCCATCGCCTGCTTGGTAGTGTGGGTCCGCTCGGCCAGCTCGACCAGACGAAGCCCTCCATCCCTGAGGCAGTAGAAGATGTTGGTCCCCCAGGAAGGGAAGCTGTCAGCGTAACCAGCGTCGGACAAACCACGGTGCAGCCTCAAGAGCAGAGTTGCGTAGGGATTCCGCAATTGCTGAATGAAGTGTAGGCGGCCCTCGGTGTGCTCCCTGTTTGCCGTTAGATCAGCCATCGGATAGCTAACCTCCCAAAATTATTTAGTAAAAACTCTTGACTTCATCGTAAAAACATTTTACCATATTGCAGACGAGACAACTGGCCCGCAGGTAGCCCTCCGGCACAGGCGAGCCCCAGGAAAAGGAGACAGGGAGATGAAGCCAGAGAAGATGGATCGCCTGGTCGAGGAGCACATAGCGGCCGAGGCGGCAGGGGACACCGCAGGGGCGGTGGCGATGTACACCGAGGACATCGAGCATGACGTGGTCGGAGCTCCGCACGGCCCTGTGCACGGCAAGGAGGCTGCGCAGGGCTTCTACGAGTACCTCATCGCAAACGTCCAAACCGAGGAGATGGTTCCCACCCGCCGTTACTACGGGGAGGACTTCTGCGTGATGGAGCATCAGTTTACGGGCCCGGTGCCAGGTACTTTTCTCGGTGTGCCCGGCAATGGGAAGCGGGTCTCGTTCAGGTTGCTGCATGTGTGGGAGTTCCGAGATGGGCTGATCAGCCGCGAGAACGTGTGGCTCGACGGCGGGAGCATCGTCGCGCAGCTCACCAGCAACGAGGAAGCCACCGCCACCGCGTAACCCGAAGTAAACGACAGAGTCGACAGAAAAGAAAAAGGGGCGCGCAGATCTTGTCGGCCCGCCCACTAGAAGGGAGGTAGCGTGTGAAGCGCTACGTTGTGATGTTGGCGGTGATGGCGCTCTTGATGGTCGCCCTGGCGGTGCCGGCGTTCGCCCAGGGTAAGTTTGAACAAGGCCCCGAACATGCTCGGTCGATCTGCTCTTTCTCGGGACTAAACGATGAGCCCGATGATCCCGAGGAGGGCGGTCGGACGCAATCTTACGGGCAGGAAGTCAAGAAGGGTAACGAGGACCCGAGCGGTCCCGGGCGAGCCACGCCCGGCTTCGCGTGCAACCCGACCACCGGCCCCTCAGGGCCGTTCCCACAGGAGTAATAGCTAGTCCTCCCGGCGCCGGCGTCGGGAGGACTAGCGAGCACGAAGAAGGGGCGGGCTCCTTAGAACTCGCCCCTTCTTTTCCCCCTATCCACCCAACCTCGTAGAAGGGCGATTAGCGGAAGTCCGCAAATGAATTTCACCTTGGCGTAATTCTCGGAAGTTTAGCCTATAAATATGCGCCGCGCTGAATATCTACTCGTCTAACCGGGCGAAAACCGGCCCGATCGGACCGGCTCGGAGGCCCGAAATGGGGCCGTGTTACAAGGTCGGATAGTTATTCAGTCGCTTATGCCTGTCGGAAATTGAATTTCTGTATCGACGGGGGCAACCTCGGTTCTTCCAACACCGTGAACCTGACGTTGTAGGGCGGTTCTATCTCGAACAGTTGTCCCGCGACGCTGCGGATTCTGACCGATTCCAGGGCGTACTCGCCGGGACGATGGTCGGGTCGGATGTTGAGGGTAACGCCCACGCCCTCGCCCTGTCCCAGATCGACTGGCTGCTGCACCTCCGTCTCGCCCATCACGGTGCCAGCTTCCCCGTGCGGATTGTCCAAGTTTCGGAAGACGGCGGTCACGCTTTGGACGTTCATTTCGTGCGCAATCCTCATCATCAACGTGATGCGATCACCCGGTATCAGTTGCGTCAACGCCTACTCCCTCAGTCCGAAGGCTATTCCAACTATCCTAACCGCGTATCGTTCTGAGTGTCGGATCACTGGAACCGAAGCCACAGCTACAGCCGCAGCGTACGGACCTCGTTGAGGCTTAAGAACGTTTCTGCGATCTCGAACCCGCCCGCCGGGGTGCGGCCTGTCTTGGTTGGGGCAGTACAACGTAATGCGCACCTCGCCGCTTACGTTGAGCATCTCCACGTCGTTCGATACCGTACGGATTTCGTGCTTGGGGCACAGCGGGTAGCTCCTGCGCTCGTCTAGCAGCCTGCGGTGAATCGGCGTCATTACGGGCATACGTTAATCTCCTATCCCCCGAATATCCGGCGCCACAGCCGCGCATAGCCCGCCGGCGTGGTCGGCGTGCCATCTTGGACCGGAGCGGCGCTCTGTGCGGCTCTCTCGCTCATCGCTGTGGCTCCTCCCGACGCACGAGCCACAGATTGAACGCCACTTGTTGGCGACGATCTTGCCGGGAGCAGGAGGATCAGGAGCGCGCTGACTGTCATCATCACGAAAGCGGCTGATCGTTTTCGGGAGCGCGAAGATCTGCATGATGATCCCGACGGCGATGATGATGATCGTCTTTCCTTCACGGCGTGTTGCAGTTACAATTGCAGCGTAAGCGAAAGGGGCACCTCATGGATCAGGCGATGCGCACAAACGGGAGTGTCAGAACTTTGAGCGACGACGAAGGCCGGGAGCTGTTCGATCGGCAGGCACGCCGCTACCTGGACATGACCGGCGACGAGTTTGTCGAAGCGTGGGACGCCCGCAAGTTCGATGATCCTGACAACAGCCCCGACATCATGCACGTGGCTATGCTGCTACCGCTAGTTCGGTAGTAGTCGCCGCTGGATGGCTGGCCGCACTCCGTCGGAAGCCGTTCGCAACTTCTTAGGGCCCCTTCAACAAGCCGTTTCCTGCGTGACGAACGCGGTGTTTAGTGTGGGTGGGGGTTATCATCCAGCCACAAATCCGCACGTGTTGGTATTGAATGACGGCGACCCGATGCAACTCAAAGGTGATCCCCGCCTATCTTTGTCGGTCCAGCAGCAATACTCCATTGTGGAAGCTGCGGGCGACCGAGGACCGTGGAAGGTGACCACAGAGGTTTACATATACAGCTTGCGAGACGAAGACGACGACGAGGTAATTGCTTACCACTACCACCCCCACGTAGGCGTTAAATTCCCGCACGTGCACATCCGGTCGGACGCGCAAGTTGGACCGAAAAGTCTGCACAAGTGTCACCTACCCACCGGTCGCGTCGCTTTGGAAGAAGTCTTGCGGTTAGCCATAAGCGAACTGGCGGTTAAACCTATCAAGCCGAATTGGAGCAGGGTACTTTTTCGTAGGCGCCCTGCGTGTCGTCTCTATCGTACGTGGCCCGGATCGAAGGCTTGACCGGGCCCGCCACACGCGCGATGATTCGACCCTAACGCCGACCCTAACGGCACGGCCGTCGGGCTGGCGCATTGACAACTAGGGATCCTACGTAAAGAGTGACCCCACCGGGATTCGAACCCGGGTTTTCGCCGTGAGAGGGCGATGTCCTTATCCTCTGAATCGCCGTACTTATGGACACGGAAGAGCCGGGCGTCCAAACGCTAACTTAGGGACGCCCTCAGCTCGGCTCTACGAAGACGCTACTGAGGCGTACAACAGCCTTGATAGTTACGCACTATTATGGTCCCCGAGTACATCATCCATGGCCGTAGCAGCCATCCCGTCCATCCCTTCTATCATGTGCGCGTATACCCGTAACGTGATGCTGGAATTCGCATGACCAGGGTAGTTGCTGACCACAGGTACGGGTACGTTTTGAGAAAGCAGCAGGCTAGCAGCTCCGTGCCTTAAATCGTGGTAGCGCGTGTTCTCCGGCAATCCTGCCTTCTTTAGCATTCTCTTCCAAGGACGGTGGATGAAGTTATGCGCATCTACAGGGTTGCCGTGCTTGGTAAGAAACAGCCACCCTTCCCTAGCATCATTGTTGTTTCGTACGTGTCTTTCGAGCGCGTCAAGAGCTACCTTCGGGAGTTTGATGGTGCGCCGGCTGTGCGGTGTCTTGGGTGAATATTCTAGGTTCCGCCAAACTGTCCGCCTCACTTGTAGCGTACCTTTGGTGAAGTCGATATCTTCGAACCTCAAGGCCAAGCACTCACCTTGCCTCGGGCCGCACGTCGCCGGTAGCACGTAGCAACATCCAGGACGGGTTGCTGCACGGTTGCTGCACTGGGCCGAAAGGTGTCGAGCACAGGCCTGTTCGTCGAAAGCGTTTATCCTGCAAATCGGCTATTTTTCTAGCGCGCCCGGCAGGACTCGAACCTGCAACCTGCGGATTAGGATCCGTCGCGACGGCCTGGCCGTCCTGTTCATCGGGTTCAACGGGTC
>JACCTS010000327.1 GCA_013812245.1 Rubrobacter sp. | reverse complement strand
GCCATGACGAGCACCCCGTAGAACAGGAAATGCCACCCGAGGAACTGCTCGACGAACCCGCCCAGGATCGGCCCGACGGAAGCCCCGAGGCCGACGCTGGAGAGGATCATCCCGAGGGCCCCGCCCCGCTGCCCTGGCGGCAGTACCTTCGCAACGGCTACCCCGGCGAGGGCGGGTATCGCCGCGTCCCCCACCGCCTGCACCACGCGCCCGAAGACCAGCACGGGGAGGTTTGGCGCGAGGGCGCACACCAGACTCCCTATCGCGAACACCACGAGCCCCAGGGAGAAGAGACGCCACAGGCTGAAGAGGTCCGAGATCCTACCGTATAAAGGAACGCCGACCGCGAAGACGAGCATGTGGGAGGTCACGACCCACCCTATCTGCGCCTCTGAAGCGCCGAAGTCCTCGCCCATGATGGGAACCACGACGTTGACCATCGTGCCGGCCACCACGGAGACGAAGACCGACGCCACGACCACAGCCAGAAAGAGCCGGTCGGACGACGGCATTCTGTTTTCGGGAACTTTGCCTTCGCCGCTCACCAAGAGACTCTAATATCTCCTCAGAGGATACTCAACCCGCAAAAGCGCGGGATTGAGACCCCGTCACACCCAACGCAAGAGAGTACTACGTCAACCGGCCGTTCCGTATTCACGATGAGTCCCTGAAGGATGTGGCCTCACTGTAGAATAGGTTAGAGTGGCCTCTGAGCCGCTCTTCGGGAAAAGGACAGGGAGGTTCGCAGGATGGAGGCGCAGCTACAGTACGGCACGGGCGACCTGAACGTGGAGATCCCATCCTCCGACGTGACCGTGCTGGCCCCGAAGACTGAGGAAGGTCTGCCGGACGAGGCGGCGTCCTTCAGGGAAGCCGTGCGTCGCCCGATTAATTCCGCGCCGCTCGCGGAGATCGTCGGTCCTTCGGAGAAGCTGGCCGTCGTGATGCCGGACATCACCCGCGCCCTGCCCCGCGACCGGCTCCTGCCCTGGCTCTTCGAGGAACTCTCCCACGTCCCGCCGGAGAACGTCACCATCATCAACGGCACCGGCTCCCACAGGACCAACTCCAAGGAGGAGCTGGCGGCGATGGTTGGGCGGGAAGTGTACGAACGCTACCGCGTCGTCAACCACGATGCCCACGACCCGGAGACGCTCGCGTTCGCCGGCAGATCGTCCGAGGGGCGGGACGTATACATGAACCGGGAGTACGTGGAGGCGGACCGTAGGATCGTGCTCGGGTTCGTCGAGCCGCACTTCATGGCCGGGTTCTCCGGCGGGTACAAGGGCATCTTCCCCGCCGTTGCGAACGTGGCTTCGATCATGCACTACCACAGGGCAGCGGTGATCGGGCACGCGCGCAGCACGTGGGGCGTCCTCGAAGACAACCCGACGCAGGACCAGATCCGCGAGAACGGCTCCCTGCTCCCCGTTGACTTCTGCATAAACGTCACGCTCAACCGCGAACGCGGGATCACCGGTTTCTACTGCGGCGATGTGCTGGCGGCCCACGCAGCGGGCTGCGAGGCCAGCAAGGTTGCGGCGATGGTCGCCTGCGAGCGAGAGTACCCGATAGTCGTCACCACCAACGGCGGCTATCCCCTCGACCAGAACCTGTACCAGGCCGTCAAGGGAATGTCCGCCGCGTACCAGATCGTGGCCGAAGGCGGCCTCATCATCTGCGCCTCCCGCTGCAACGACGGCTTCCCGGAACACGGCAACTTCCGCAAGATGCTCCTCGAATATCCCACGCCCGAGGCGATGCTCGAAGCCATAAACTCGCCAGGCTTCTCCTTGTACGATCAGTGGCAGGTCCAACTCTTCGCCCAGATCCTGCAACGTGCAAGGGTCGCTCTCCACAGCGAGATAGACCACGAAGCCGTCCGCCGCGTCCACCTGGAACCCGTCGCGGACATCACGGCCCGCATCTCCGAGGAACTGGAGAGCATCGGCGAAGACGCCCCCATAGCCGTCCTCCCCGAAGGTCCGATGACCGTCCCGTACCTGGAGAACGCGCCTGTTGAGGCGTAAAGATCCTGAAACAGGTTGTCTCACTAGCTACTTTGTTATCATGCTCTAAGATTGTTTGAAGTTGACATCAAAAAAGGGTATTGGATGGCCGAGAAGAGGACGAAACTCGAACCTACGCGGAGGGCGAGCAAGGATCTCCAGGAGTACGCCCGGCGCGCGAAGGCCATGCGCGACAAGTCTGCAGAGGAGGGACGCCGTTTCTCGGACTCCGCTGAGATCATCCGGGCCGACCGCGACGCGCGCACTTGAGCAAGTGGACACCTCGTCTGTTGGTGGTGGACACCAGCGTCGCGGTCAAATGGCACCTCGACGAAGAATTGAGCGGCTGAAGCTGCCCGGATCCTTGACTCCGTAGGCTCCACGGTGCCCGGGCTGCTGGCTCCCGGCACCATCCAGCCGGAGTTCTTCAACACTTTCTGGCAGCGATACAGGCGGGGAGACGTCATGCTGGACGAGGTGCGGCGGGGTTGGAACGACTTCGTGTCCGGCGAGCCGATCACACTGTACGCTCCGGAAGACATCATGCCACGGGCCGTGGAGATCACCTTCGAGACGGGAGTTATCGTCTACGACTCCCTGTTCCTGGCGCTCGCCGAGAACTCCGACACGGTCGTTGTCACCGCCGACGACAGGCTCCTCAAGACCCTGGAGGATGCTGCCTACGTCCGTTTCGCGCACCCGTTGGCCGACCTCAGTGGCCTCATCCCATAGCTGTCGCCCTGAGGTTGCCAGGCCGTCTCTCAGGCGATGCCCATGGGGCAGAGGACGGCGCCGGCGGCTGCGCCCTGGATCTTGTTGACCCCCAGGAAGCAGGCGAACTTGTAGGTCCGGTCTTCGGCGAGGAGCAGGCTCAGTCCGTTAGGAGACGAGTGAGGCGGAGGTGGACGCCCTCGTCCTCGTCGGTGACGTAGAAGAACCGCTCGTCTTCGGTGATGGCGATGCCCTCCACCCGCGGGAGGTTTGGGAACTCGCGCACGAACTGGCCTTCGAGCGCGCCGGAGTGCTCGCCGGGCGGGAGCGGGCACCGGAAGTGGGTCGCCACGGTCTCCCGGCCGCCGGGGTAGTCCGGCAGCAAAACGCTTCCCTTGTCGCGGCTGTCCACGTTGCCCGTCACGAGATGAAGCACCTCGCCGTCAGCGCCTTCGAATACGCCGAGATCGCGCACCCCGGCGATGTCGCCGTCCCGGCCCACGGCGTCAACGACCCAGAAACCCCGTACCCTGGGGAGATCGTGGTCTGCCTCGAAGAGCCGCTCGATGCCTTCCATCTCGACCAGCACGGGATGGCCGTCGGCGGATATAGGGAAGCGCAGGCCGAGTAGGAGGGAGCCGTCGCTCCTGAAGGCTGCGCCTTCGATGTTGATCGGGTAGTCGTCCTCGCGCACGAGGCCAGCCCACTTCTTCTCCTGCTTCTCGCCGCGTTCTATCGTCGCCTCGATAAGGGCCTTGCGGGAACGTTTGCCGAGCGGTATGAGGTCCGGCCCCTCCTCCTCGAGCGCGTCGTTTATGATGCGGTGCAGCGCGAAGCTCCGGCGTGAGATTTCCATCTCTACTGCGGGGTCTTGGAAGGCGTGATGCACGTCTGCTTCCCTGAAGCGGGCGACGAAGCCCCTCTTCGGCTGCAACGGGCCGTCCTTGCTCCCGAAGTGCGATCCGAAGGCGTACACCCAGCCGTCGTGGCGGGCCAGGGCCTCGGCGTCCTCTGTCTTGCCGCTATCGCCTACGGGATTACAGTGGAAGCGGTCTATCTGCCAGCCATCCTGGATCGTGGCCCCGGATAGGTGGCCTATGACGCCAATGCAGTCTTCGATCTCACCCTCGTCCAAGACCACCCAGAACCCGAACTCCCACCCGTGCGTCTCCAGCAGGG
>JACCTS010000323.1 GCA_013812245.1 Rubrobacter sp. | reverse complement strand
TGGACGGCGCCGTGGAAGCGACTGGACGTCTCCAGCAGGCTCGACGCCTGGGAAGACCCGGACGGGGCTCGTGAGGCGGCGAGAGAGAACCTCGCGGCTTTCGTTGACGACAGGCCTTACCCTTCCTAACCGGGTCCGCTAGAGCGTATCGTTACCTAACGGCCTCTGTCTGTTCCCTGGTGCGCATCACCATGACGGGGCATTGGGCATGGTGGACGATATCGTCGGAGAGGCCCTCCAGGATCTTGCGCTCCGCGGAGCCGACCCCCATCACGACTCCCACGACTATCAGGTCGGCCTCCAACTCATCGCTGAGGTTGACGACCTCCTCGGCGGTATGACCCTTTCTGAGATGGGTCTCGGTGACGGTTCCTCCGGCGTTTTGGATGTGTTGGACCTCTTCGTCCAGCCTCCTCTGGGCGTCGTCCCTGAACCATGAGGGAGGCGCGAACGGGGCGGCGGTGTGCCAGACGTGGACGAGGTGCAGCTCCGCGCCGGATTTTTCGGCGAGGCTGACCACCACGGGGGCGGCCAGGGCCGCGTCCTCGGAACCGTCGGTGTACAGCAGGATCTTCGCGGGGAAGTTCGTCTTTGCCGGTGAGTCCGTCATGACCTTAATCCTTACTCTCGATCTCTTCTTGCATGGGGCCTCTTCGCGGCCGGAGAAAGGACGAGGCGAGAGATGCGATTCGCATCTCCCGCCTCGCGTACCTCCCGCTCTTTCGTGTGCTAGTTACCCGAGGACGGGTCGCCCAAAGCGTTGTCGTCGACCCACTCGCGATCCAGGCCGCCGTCGCCTTCCAGCTCTTCGTGAGCGTGGCCGGGCCGGTCGCCGGCCCAGGAGGCGTTGTCCCGCTCCACGTTGTTGTTGCGGATGGCCGCCTTCTCGCTCGTGATGTTGAGGGGACCACCGTAGGAAAAAGCGATGACGCCGGGGATGATCCACTGCTCCCACATCTCGTCTACCTTCTTCTGGAAGTAGGCGAAGTCCTGGTTCTTGAAGTGGGCGAAGCGACCCTGTTTCTCCAGGTACTCGCGTACCGGCTTGCGCTCGCGCCGGCCCTGGGCGATCTGGCGTGTGGTGCCGGTGTAATTGCAGACGCCTTCCTTGACCTCATACAACGGATATATACCGGTCTCGATAGCCAGCTTACCCAGCTCGGTCGAGTGCTCGGGATCATAGTGCCAGCCCTTGGGGCATGGGTCGAGCACGTGCATGTAGGTCGGACCGCCAGCGGAGAGCGCCGCGCGTACCTTGTCCATCATGTCGACTGGGATGGCCGGCGTGCCCGAAGCGATGTACTTGGTATCGGGGTGCCCGGCGGCGAGCATGCCTGGGACGTTCTTCTTCCACCGACGCTGCATGATGCGGTGCTTCTTGCCAGGAGGCGAGAAGGTCGTCACCGCGCCCCACGGCGTCTGGCCGGAGGTCTGGATGTCGGTGTTAGCATACGACTCGTTGTCGTAGAGGAAGATGAGCAGGTTGTACTCGACGTCCGTGAGCGCCGCCGAGATGGCCGCGAGGCCCATGTCCGCACCGCCGCCGTCGCCGCAGAAGGCGATGACGTTGATCGGCTCGTCCTTCATCTTGCCCTTGCGCATCAGGGCCTTGAGGCCAGCCGAGGTGCCTACCGCGGCAGAGCCTGCCGCGCCGAGCTGGGTGTGCATCCAGGGCACGACCCACGGTGTGGACATGTAGGTGGTGTTCGCCACGTACATGCAGCCCGTGGTGCCGAGCACGATGGTGCGCGGTCCGGCGGCCTTCGCCATCAGCCGCATCGGCAGGGCGGAGAGACAGCCCTGGCAGGTACGGTGGCCGGATTGGTAGTACTCCTCCTCCGGCGCCTTCTTTATCGACTTTATCGGATCGAGCTTCAAAGCCCGTCCGGGTGCCATCGTCATGTGTGACACGCCTCCTTTTGTTCGTTCGTTTCCTTGCTTACCCGGTATTCTACTCTCTCACGCCGATCCAACGCACGGTCGGAACGTCTTCACCCGCCGCGGCCCGCCTGGTGGTGTCGGCCATGTCGTCCATCATCTCGGGGGTCAGTTCCCGGCCGCCGAGGCCGCCGATGAAGTTGACCAGCCGGGGCCTGACTTCGGCGTCGTAGAGCGCGGCCCGCAGGTCGGTGAAGAGGACGCCGCCCTGTTTGGGCGAGCCGTAGGAGTAGTCGCGATCCACGACGCCCACGGCCTCGAAGCGGGTCAGCGTCTCCACCATCTCCTCGGTGGGGAAGGGCCGGAACCACTTCAGGCGGACGAAGCCGACCTTCTCGCCCCTGTCCCGGAGACGGCGCACCATCACCTTGGCCGGCAGGCTCAGGGAGCCCATCCCGAAGAGCACGTACTCGGCATCCTCGGTCATGTACTCCTCGAAGAACGGGTTGTCGCCTCCTCGGCCGAAGATGCGCTTGAAGTCGTCGTGGGCCTCCTGGATCACGCCTTTCACCCGGCGCGCCGCGTCGTCGGTCTGCTTGCGGATCTCCATGACCCAGTCCTCGTTGGCCTGGGGCGCGATGGAGATGGGGTTGTCCGGGTGCAGCAGCCGGTCCCCGAGGTCGTAGGGCGGCAGGAACTCGTCCACCATCTCCTGGTCGGGTATCTTGATGAGCGTCTGGGAGTGCGTGATGAACGCGCCGTCCACCCCGATGCCGACAGGGAACGAGACCCGTGGGTCCTCGGCGACGCGGTATGCCATGAGCGTCGCGTCGAAGCATTCTTGGGCGTTCTCGACCCAGACGAGCTGCCATCCCAGGTCGCGCACGGCCATCGCGTCGTTGTGCTCGACGCCGAACGCGCCGGGGTCGTCGAGCGCCCGGTTCCCGATCATGGCTACCACCGGCAGCCTCAACGACGGCGTCACCGCCAGAGACTCCATCGCGTACATCCAGCCGACGCCGGAGGAGCCCACGAACACGCGGCTCCCGACGGCCGAGGCGTGCTTGCAGATCTCGAACTGCGAGTGCTCGCCCTCGGCGACGATGTACTCGGCGTCGAGGTCCCCATCGGCGATGAGCTTGGCAACCGCCTGCATTACGCCGTCATAGGGACGGATCGGGTACGCTGCCGTCACGTCCACGTCAGCCAGGCGCACCGCCTGGGCGACGGCCTGGGTGCCGGTCATTAGCTTCTCGGTCCCGCGGCCTCCGCGTTCTTCGGTCTCTTGCATGGTCATCCGTGCTTCACCTCCCTCTCTAAAGTTGCTCTACGAGTTACGTGCGGTCCTGTCGTTCCTGTCGGGCGTATTCTCCGCCTGCCCGCTTCCGGCCCAGGCCCAAGTGTCGGCGTTGAAGTAATCGTGGTGCTGTATGCGCCCCTTCTCTATCTTCTCCTCGCGCCACTCCTGGTAGGAATCCCTGTCTTCCTTGTAGAGCGGGAACATGTCCTTGTCGCCCTCTTCGACGAACTCGAGGTCGTTGACCATGACGATGCAGTCTTCGACCGGACAGACCTGGGCGCAGATGCCGCAGCCGGTGCAGTAGTTGTAGTTGATGGGGTGCAACTCTTCGTCGGTGATGTCGAAGCACTCGTCGGGGCAGTCGATCCAACACTGCCGACACTTGATGCAGGTGTCGAAGTTGACCACCGGACGCATGGTTCGATCCGAAGACGAGCGGTAATTCGGATTCTTCTCGCCCACCTTGACGGCCGGGACGATGATCGCCTCGCGCATCTCCTTGTAGCCGGGGAGCTTGACCGGCTCGTAGGTGTCCTCCGCGCCCGCGCCGGCGGCGATCTCGTGGGTCTGCACCTCGTCGTGGCCGCTCTTGAGGGCCGCGATGTAGTCGTCGCCCAAAGCGTCGTCGTCCCGGATGACGCTCTCTATCTCGCTCATCTCGAAGATGTCGGGGCGCGCGCTGGCGATGGCGCCCAGTACCCGCATGTCCGTCCCGTCGTCGCGGTAGACCCAGAGCCCGGCCAGGCTCGGCGTTCCGGGCAGTATCGCCAGCGTCCAGTCCCACGGTTTTTGCGGGATGACCCTGAGAAGCTCTTCTTTGGAGCGGTTGGAGATCACCAGCAGGGTGCCCCCGCGCCGGAGGCGGACGTTGATCGGCTGCCGTCCGTACCAGGCCCAGGACTCGATGCCGTCGGCCATGGTGTCGTCGAGGCAGGTGATCACATCCAGCTCGTTGGGCTCGTACTTGGCCATGTGCCCTTCGAGCGTCTCAGTGTCAGGCGCGATCACCGCGAACTGCTTGGCCGGGATGCCGTTGCGCTCCGGCGAGTCGCTGTAGCGCTGGATGGTCGAACCCAGCCAGTCCCGCTTGCGGGCCGCCATGACAACATGCTTGCAGAGGTTCGCCGCCAGGGTCTTCTGGAAGATACCCCGGTAGGTGAACTCTACGCTCTTCGCCTCCTCGCGAACCTCCGTCGAGGTACGGCCTTGCTGGGTGTCCTGATCCGCGGGCAGCGTATCGCCAGCCTCTCTGCCAGTCGTCATTCCCTCTCCTTCCCCTACGGCTCGCTTAGCATAGCTCTATCTGGTAGAACCAATTTGCCGATTGCGCGGGATTTTACCAGCGGCCGGAACCAGGATCAACGCTCCAGAGCCGAAAATATGTACAGGTTGTTGCGCTCAAGGAGGGTTGCGGAAGCCGGTGCGCGCCGAAACGAGATGAAAAGTTGCGATGGCTCTGCTGGCTGCAGTCTTTGAACGGATCATGACCCCTGCGCTCACGAGGGAACAGCCAGCCGGACGCAGCACAGGATGCTGAATCTTTGTACGGGGCGCAAAATACCTTGTGATCTTCCCGGTCAGCGGTGCTGTAAACGTGCGAGGTTCCAGCGGCGAGAGTGGATTCATTCAAGATTCTGCATACAGCTTGCCGATAAAGGGTCCTCTCGGAAGGTGGGTGAATAAGGGCAAGAAGAAAGGTCGGGGCTATGCGCAGACTTCCGGAAACTGTCTGAAAAGTGATTCGAGCGGCGCTCCAACCGTGGATTTGGCTGGTATGCGGAGCACGAACTCGGCAAAAGGGGCTTCTTGGCAGCCCGTGGAGCTACGCCACGAGCACGTCCGAGACTT
>JACCTS010000301.1 GCA_013812245.1 Rubrobacter sp. | reverse complement strand
ACGCAACGGCGCGCGGGGTCTGCCCGAAGACCGCCAGAGGCTGGCGAGTAAGGCGCTTCAAGCCTCCCGCGACCGCCGCCTCGTCGCAGTCCTGCATGAAGGCGCCGGGTGTGAGCTCGGCCTTGATGCCCATCGTGCCGTCCTCCGGGCGCGGATCCATCCACGGCCCCGGTTCCCTGGATCCACCGAGGCTCGCCATTGTTTCGCCGCGCTCGGGCAACACGGAAGTCACGTAGACGAGGTGCTCGACGTTACGGTGGCCCGCTGCGGCGTCGGTGATTACCATGCCGCCATAAGAGTGGCCCACGAGCACGACGGGTTCGTCCTCCTCGTCGAGCGCGGCGCGAACCGCATCGGCGTCAGCGTGCATGTCCCCCACAGCCCCACCGGAATCGCCTGGAGGCGCAACACAACTCGGCAACTCCACAGCCCGGCTGCCCAGACCGAATGGAATTCCCCCGCTAGCACGGACACGTTGACCTTACGCGACCCTAGCTTCTTCCATTCTATCCTCCTCGAAGTCGGCGGGACTTCTGTAGCCCAGAGACGAGTGCAAACGGCGGGTGTTGTAGAAGGTTTCCAAGTAGTCGAAGATGGCCGTCTTCGCTGCCTGACGGCTCGGGAACTCCAGATTACTCACCAGCTCTGCCTTCAAAGTCGAGATGAAGCTCTCTGCCATGGCGTTGTCCAGGGCGCTGCCGGTCCGTCCCATCGACGGCGTGATGCCCACCTCCCTGAGCCTCTCCGAGAATGAGAGCGAGGTGTACTGTACCCCCTGGTCCGAGTGATGCACCAAACCTGGAGCGGGCTTTCTCCTCCACACCGCCATCCGCAGGGCGTCTACGACAAGCTCAGTCCTCAGGTGGTTCTCCATCGCCCACCCGACGATCCTTCTCGAGTAGACGTCGAGGATGAAGGCCACATACAGGAAGCCTTCAGCAGTAGCGACGTAGGTGATGTCCGCCACCCAGACCCTGTCCATCTGCGTAGCCGCGAAGTTCCTCTTCACGAGGTCCTCGGCCGACGCCCTCTTGCCACGGCGGGTGGTCCCTTTCCTCCTGCCGCGCATGCAGCCCCGCAGCCCGGCTTGGCGCATGAGCCTCTCAACCCGTTTACGCCCACAGCGAGTCCCGAGATCTCTCAACTCGGCGTGGACCCTCGGAGATCCGTAGGTTTGCCTGCTCCTTCGATGGATCTCGTGGATCTTGGCGGTGAGGGTGGCGTCCTGGCGGCTCCTCTTCGATGGCGGCCTGGATCTCCAGGCGTAGTAGCCGCTGCGAGAAACCCCGAGCATGCGGCACAACAGCGCGACGGGTAGATAGGCCCTCTCCGCGTCGATGAGCTTGAATAGTCTCACCGAATCCCGTCCTCCCTGGCAAAGAAGGCCGCCGCTTTTCGCAAGACCTCTTTCTCCTGCTTGAGGATGCGATTCTCCCTCCTGAGCTTGCTCAACTCCTCTCGTTCGTCTGTGGTGAGTCCTTCTCGCTTGCCGTCGTCGATCTCGTGCTGCCTGATCCACCTCCTCATGGACTCGCTGGCTATCCCAAGCTCCTGGGCCATCTTCGGGATCGACTTTCCCGAAGAGCGGTAGAGCCGTACGGCCTCTCGCTTGAACTCCAGTGGATAGTGCGGTGTTGGCCCCGGCACTCGGACCTCCTTTCCGGGGACTCATCGTCCCCAACTCTAGAGTGTCCGTCTTACCGGGGAAAGCCCACTTCGAGCTGCTCGCCCTTGACTCCTCCTAGCGTGACCGGCTCGGGCTTGGAGGTTTTTAGGTAGGGATGATGCTGCAACCACCCGACCAAGTCTTCGGGAGCCTCCACCACGATGGACGTGGTGGGTTTGTAGACTTCCTTGACGTTAGCGAAGGTTAAAAACCCTGTCTCTCCTCCCTGCTGCCCCAGTTGGATAAATTCGGACAGCTGCGCTGCGGTGTTTGACCAGCCCTTGCCAACCTTGAAGGAGAGCGGGGGCTTGAACTTGACCGAGTGATATTCGCCTGGGCGCAGGGCTTTCTCAGACGGGTACAGTGGTAGGGAGCGAGCCTTGGCTCCCTCCTGTGCCGACCCGCTACCACAGGCCGTTAGCGCGAGTATCATCACCATCAACACCCCTACGCCAAGGGCTAACTTCGTCAACGCTGGGCGGTGCAAAGTAATGTTCATGCGTCTCTTGTCCTTTGCCAGTAGGGGAGTAGAGGCTTTCTCATCGATCCTACTCTCCTCTCAAGGTCCCCACCCCACCGTCAGGCCCGTCGGTGCCGATCCTGGTGACCGCCAGTGCCACCCCGCTTGCCACCAACAGGGTCAGGGCCATGGTTGCCATGAGCAGTATGGTGCGTCTCATAAGGAGAGCCGCCTTCCTTGGTAAGGGGCCGGGGTGAGGAGTGTAGTAAGGCTGGCCTCACGGCGTCCCTTTATCAGTAACATACGTAGCGTACTCCCCTATCAGGAGGGGCGTATCCCCCAAATGGACTATCTTTGCGGTTGCTTGGGCGTTGCTTAGGGTTGCGAACTTCCGAGAACTCCGTTCACCGGAAGCTCGGTTGCCAGGAATCTCTACTCTAGGAAGGCGGGTGACCAAGTGCTCCGCGGCTGTGCCGGGTTTCGCCGTGTGCCGTCATTGGCCGGTAGGGAAGCTTCCGGCAAGGTGGGAGGAGAGGGCATGGCGTCTTCGAGCCTTATCAGGTGGGGTGCGATAGGCCTCATGCTGGGCGGAGTGCTGTGGGTCGTCTTGGGCCTTTCGGCCGCGGTTGGCTACCTGCAAGCGATCCCCGGCCGCGAAGACGTCGTGCTGTTCATCGTTGCGCTGCTGCTCTCGGCGGTTGGACTCGTAGGGCTACATACCTTGCAGAAGGGGAGCTACGGGGTCCTGGGACAGGCGGGCTTCTACATCACCCTCGCCGCGATCACGGCCCGTATCTTGGGTGCGGTGGTCTTCCTGGCGGGAAGCTCAGCCCTCGAGTGGATCTCGTTTCCGGGCACCCTGGGCATGCTCGTGGGGTTCATGCTCTACGGTGTCGCCACCCTGCGGGCGAGAGTGCTGCCACGCTGGTATGGCCTGGCTCTTATCGTTGCCTTGCCCGCTTCGCTACCCCTGCAAGTGTACGGCACTGCTTTGTTCGGGGTGTTCTTGCTGGTGCTGGGCTACGCGCTGTGGTTGCGAAGGTACGCCACTACCTAGCAGCCCCCACGTGTGAGGTGAACCTCCGAGAAGCTTTTCCAGGCAACCGGAGGTCCGAGAACCCAGTTACAGAGCGTCGTTGAGGCGCGCCTCGGCCGTGGCGATACGCCCGCCGACATGTATGGTCTTGCCCTCGCACAGGAGCCGTCCCGTGGCGATCGTGATCGGGCGCAGTAAATTGACCTTGAGCTCGATGGTGGTGTACCCCGCGCCAGCGGGGAGGGCCGTGTGTACAGCGCAACCCATGGCCGAGTCGAACAGGGTACACGCCAGCCCGCCGTGGACGGTGCCGATGGTGTTGTAGTGGTACTCGGCGGGCGACACGGCGAAGGCGACCCTTCCTTCCTCAATCTCGACGGGCTCGAACCCCATGAGTTCGAGCATCGGGGGCAACGGCAGCTCTCCTCGGCTCATAGCCCACAGGTAATCGAGCCCGCTCATCGTCCGGGCGGCCTTCGCGCCGATCAAAGGGTCTTCCCAGGTCACGGTGCGGGCGCGTTCCACTTCACCCATCTACGCCCCGCCCCCACCGGCCGCGGTCAGCGATCCCAGATGTTCCTTCACGTGGTCGATCGTCCGCCTCATGTGCGCCGGGTCGTCGTGGAGCTTGCTGAGCATCAGCGCGCCTTCGAGCGCCGCCACGACCACGCTCGCCGTCCGTCGCGGATCGGCGTCAGGCTGAAGTTCGCCACTCGCGACGCCCTCTTTGACGAGGCAGCCGATCAGACGCAGCCAGACCTCCATGGCCTCCCGTGCCCGCTCTTTGAGGACAGGATTTGCGTCGTCAGACTCCACGGCGGTATTCAGCACGGGACAGCCGCCCGCGACGGGCGGATCTTCCACAAGGGAGCCGAAAGCGTCAACGACGGCGAACAGACGGTCCAGAGTGCCATCCCGTCCCTCCATCGCCGACCCGAACCTCTCGCGCATGAGGGCCGCCGCGTGGTCGAAGGCTTCGAGGGCCAGTTCCTCCTTGCCGGAGAAGTGGTTGTAGAGGCCGCCTTTCTTCAGCCCTGATGCCCGAACCAGGTCGCTCATCGAGGAGCCGGCGTAGCCCCTGGTGTTGAAGACCGGCGCAGCCCGCTCGACGATCCTACGCCGCGTCCTCTGTCCTTTCGCCGTCCTCGCCGTCACGCTTCGGCGTCCACTATCGCCAGGGTGCAGCGGGATATGCAGATCACCTTCTCGTCCTCGTCGGTTATGCGGATCTCCCAGACCTGGCTCTTGCGCCCTACGTGTACCGGCGTCCCGACGGCTGTCAGCGTACCGGATTTCTTGGGCCTTACGTGGCTCGCGTTGATCTCCGACCCGAACGCCACCTTGCCCGGCGGGCAGTTGATGATCCCGCCGATGCTCGCCACCGACTCCGCGAGCGTCACGCTCACCCCGCCGTGCAGGTACCCGAACGGCTGGTGGTGCCGCCCGTCCACCGGCATCGTGGCCACCACCCGCCCCGCCTCGAGCTCCACGAACTCGATCCCGAGGTCCCGCGTCACCCCGCCCTTCTCCAGAAGACTACCGATGTCCAAACCCCACACCTCCGCACCAACATTTACAGACCGATCGGTCTTTTTTATTGTACATGGATGCGCTCCGGCGTTCCAAGATTCTGGCGAGGGGGAATGAGAGCGCGGATCGTCCCGATCTAGGATAATGGACGGCGCTCGCACTGCTGCGTGCTGCGAGCCCGAACCGCGAAACGGACGGGAAGGGTGGCGTCGGATGGCCGAGGAGTTCAGGCTTCCGGGCTCCTCCTACGAGGAGCTGGTGAACATAGTCGTGGCGTACGGCACGCGCGACGAGGCGTCCAACCCCGGAGACGTGGGCAAGCTGGCCTCGGTGCAGCAGTCGAGCGTCAGCCGCAGCAACGCCTTCCTCAAGGCTATCGGCGTGCTGCAGGGCGAGAGCACGAAGCTCGTCACCCGCCGGGGCAGGATCCTGGCGCGGGCGCTCGCCCGCGGGGACCGGGCGGAGATCCGGACGCGCTGGCGTGAGATCGTCTCGACCAGCGAGTTCCTCCAGAACGTCGTCTCGGCCGTGAAGCTGCGCGAGGGAATGCTCTACGAGACCCTTCAGGCCTACGTTGCCCACTCCGCCGGCCAGCCCCGCAACAAACCCGTCATGACGGGTGCGGGCGCGATCATCGAGATCCTCAAGACCGCCGGTCTCCTCGAAGAGGAAGCCGGGGAGCTCACCGCCACCTTCGACGAAGAGCCCGGCGACATACCCTTGGACGAAGCCCGCGAATACCGCGAGCCCTCATCCCCAAACGGGCTCTCCCTCTCGCTCGAAGGGTCTCCAAACACGGCGCCGGGAACCGGGCCAGCCATAAACATACACCTCCACGTCCGCTGCTCGGCCGACGAGATAGAAGACTTAGCCCCCAGGCTCAAAGCCCTGCTCAGAGAGCTGTCCGAACCGGGACCATAAGCAGGTTCCAGAAGCGGGCCGCTTCCGCTCGATCAGACGGAGGGAGCCGGCTCCGAGCGATTCACGACGGAGACCAGGTCCGAGAGTTGGGCGCCTTCCAGCGTCGAACGCGCACCGCAGAGGCTGACGATCGCCTCCAACCCGTGGTCTGGGTAGAGTTCCACCCAGTTCGGGACCAGGCCTTCGACCAGGCGCGTGACCCGGCTGCACACCACCAGGTCCGGCCGGAGCCGCGCCGTCTCACGGTCCAGGTCCCCCGCCTCCGCCTGGAAGACGCTGGTATCCGGGCAGAGACCCTGCAGCGCGCCCGCCACAGCTTCGCAGTATGATCTGAGGTCCATGGCGATCAGCACGCGCTTGT
The DNA here is from genome assembly GCA_013812245.1 of Rubrobacter sp. GTDB lineage: Bacteria > Actinomycetota > Rubrobacteria > Rubrobacterales > Rubrobacteraceae > JACDGB01. Next base: position 1,503 of record JACCTS010000301.1, on the reverse strand, counting down.
TGCGGCTCTTTATGCCTTCCGACGCTTCCATGAGGGAAATGATAGAGATTGCCAGGCCTCTCCGCATCATCAAAATGGGTGATCTTTTTCTAGCTCAATTGAGCTAGGCGCCCGCCGTGAGGTCAACGATGGAGAGGATGTCCGGCAGTTGTATCTCGGCCAGCGTCGAGCGCACCCCGCGGACGCTGACGACCGACCACGGTGCGTAGTCCGGATAGAGTTCGACCCAGACGGAAACGCCCTCCCGCACCGGGCTGGTGGCCCGGTTGCACACGACGATGTCCGGCGTCAGGCGCAGTATGGAGCCTTCGAGGTCATCCGGCTCCACGGTGGTCACCTCGACGCCGGGTCGGAGCTCCCTGATGGCCGCCGCGATTCCTTCGCGGTACGCCCGCGGCTCGTTGGCCATGAGGAGGCGCACCGCCTCCCCACCGCCTCGCTCTGTCACGTCCGCCCCGCTATTCATGCTGCGGGCCTCCGATCCATCGGCTCCCGATTCCCAAACTCCGTGAGGGCCAGGAAGCTCGATCTTCTCGCACCACGATGATCCCGGTACGGGGCCGCTAGCGGATCTCGACGAGGTCGTGGCGGACGGCGAACACCAGGGCCTGCAATCGGGAGCGGAGACCGAGCTTGCTGAGGATGTTCACCATGTGGGTGCGCTCGGTCTCGATGGTGATGCCCAGCCGCCTGGAGATCTTCTGGCTGTCCATGCCCTCCGCGAGCGCCCGGAGTACCTCCAGTTCGCGGCGGGTGAGCCGCTCGCTCGATGGATCTCTTGGCCTCGATCTCCCCCTGGCGCTCCCGGCCCACCACGCGGAGCATCTCCACGATCTCGTTCGGAGACAGCAGAGCCTCACCGGCCTTGAGCCGCCGTACCGCATCCACGATGTCCTGTATGGCGACGGCCTTGTGCAGCACACCCGATGCGCCGGCCTCCACCGCGCGGGCAAAACGGCCGGGTCCAGGGTCGCGCTCAGGACCAGGGTCATGACCCGCGGCTCGGACTTCGAGAGCTCCTCGATCAGGACCGTCCCGTCGCCGTCGGACAGCCCGAGATCCACGACCGCCACGTCAACCCCGTCGAGCGAGCCTCTGGCCTCCGATATGGAGCCCGCCTGCCCGACGACGGTGAACTCGGGTTCTCGCTCGAACATGAAGGCGAGCGCCTGCCGGAACGAGGCATGGTCTTCGACGAGCAAGATGCGGGCCCGGTTTTTCGCGCTGTTCTCCATGGGCTTTCCTCCCCTCGATCCCGGATTTTCCACCAGCATCATGATGAGGGCCCCCGCGCACGGTATCACGCAAACGTACCAATTTTTCCCATACATTCGGGTTTGTACGGATATACTAGTCTCCTTCGGGATTTTTCTGCTCCAGCAGCCGGACGATGGGTGCCTCGAAGCGCACCCGCGTCCCGGAGCCGGGTTTGCTCTCTATGGCCAACTCGCCGCCGAGACGGAGCGCGCGCTGGCGCATCGAAGACATCCCCACGCCGCCCCC
>JACCTS010000280.1 GCA_013812245.1 Rubrobacter sp. | reverse complement strand
GGCGAGGCCGTGCTCTCGGCGCTCTCGGAGACGGGTGAGGAACTAAAGTTCAGGCACCTGGCCGTGAGCATCATGCCTGGCTCCGGCACGGGCGCGGAGCTCATGAACGAGGCCGGCATAGACGCGGAGCACATAGCCCGCGCCGTGCGTGAGCTGAAGGACCGGTAAGGCGAGCAAGCAGCGCCACCGGATACGAGGAACACCAACAGGAGGTAGACGATGAACGAGCGTCTGCGGCAAATGCGGGAGTTGGGCCAGTCGCCCTGGGTTGACGGCATTTCACGTGAGGGCACACGAACTGGCGAGTTGCAGCGGATGGTGGATGACGGCATCGTCGGCGTCACGTCCAACCCGGCCATCTTCCAGAAGGCCATAGGGGATTCGGAACTCTATGACGATCAGTTGCAGGAACTGTACGAGAAGATGGACGATCCGAAGGAGATCTTCCTCCAGCTCGCCCGCGATGACATCAGGGAAGCCTGCGACATTCTGAAACCCGTGTTTGACGAGACCGGCGGGGAGAGCGGGGGCAGCGGGGAGGATGGCTTCGTCTCGCTGGAGGTGTCGCCCAATCTCGCCTACGACGCCGTCGCCACGATAGACGAGGCGGCGCGGCTGTTCGACATGGTGGACCGGCCGAACCTGTTCGTGAAGATCCCGGCGACCGTGCCTGGGCTCGTGGCGATAGAGGAGATGGTCTCGCGGGGCAAGTCCATAAACGTTACCCTGATCTTCTCCCTCGAACGCTACCGCGAGGTCGCCCTCGCATACGTGCGCGGCCTGCAAAGGCTGGTGGATAACGGTGGAGATCCATCCGGCGTGCGCTCCGTGGCGAGCTTCTTCGTCTCCCGCATAGACAGTGAGGCCGACGGGCGGCTGGAAGACCTCGGCGCGCCGGACGACCTGAAGGGCCAGCTCGCCATAGCCAACGCCAAGCTGGCGTACCAGATCTCCAAGGAGATCTTCGGCGGCTCGTGGTGGGAGTCCCTGGCCGAGAAGGGCGCCAACAAACAGCGGCTCCTGTGGGCCTCCACCTCCACCAAGAACCCGGACTACAAGGACGTGATCTACGTCGAGAACCTCATCGGCCCGCAGACCGTCAACACCATGCCCGAGAGCACCATCGAGGCGACGAAGGACCACGCCGAGATCGAACCCACGCTCGAACAAGGCGTGGATGAGGCGAAGCGGCTCTTCAAACGCCTGCGGGAAGCCGGACTGGACTACGAGGGCGTGACCGATACCCTGGAGAAAGAGGGCGTCCAGAAGTTCGTGGATCCCTTCCAGGAGACCCTGGAGACGGTGGAGAACAAGGGTCGGAAGCTGGCGCGGAGGTAGGCGTCAGACTTACTACCTGAAACCTGGCAACGACCGAAGGGAGTCGCGTGGATATAGGCATCTGGGGCATGGGCCGGATGGGCTTCAACATGGCGCGCCGGTTGGTGGATAAGGGTGACCATCGGGTCGTCGCTGGCAACCGTTCGCCGGGGAAGGTGGACGACGCTGTCGCGGCGGGCGCGGAGGGCGCCTACAGCGTGGAGGAGTTTGTGGAGAAGCAGCAGTCCCCGCGGGTGCTGTGGTCCATGCTCCCGGCCGGCGAGACGACGGACCAGATGATCGGACGCTTCACCGAGCTCGCGGACGAGGGTGACATCATCGTGGACGGGGCCAACTCGTACTTCCGGGACTCCGTGGCGCGTGCGCGTGAGGTCAGGAACGCTGGCCTCCGGTGGCTGGACGCCGGGGTATCTGGGGGCGTCTGGGGCTATGACGTGGGGTACTGCACCATGATCGGGGGCGACGCAGATGCTTTCGAGCACGCCGAGCCCGCGTTCGAGACGCTGGCTCCCCAGAACGGCTACGCTTTCCTGGGCGATGCCGGGGCCGGGCACTTCGCCAAGATGGTCCACAATGGGGTCGAGTACGGGATGCTCCAGGCCTACGCCGAGGGGTTCGAGATCCTGGAGAAATCCCGCTACGACTACGACCTGCGGGCCCTCTCCAGCCTGTGGAACCAGGGGAGCGTGGTGCGTAGCTGGCTGCTGGAGCTCGCTGAGCGGGCCTTCGAGCAGGACGCGAACCTGGAGAGCGTCCGGGGCTACGTCGAGGACTCGGGCGAGGGGCGCTGGACGGTGCTGGAGGCCATAGAAGAGGACGTGCCGGCTAACGCCATCGCGGGCTCTCTCTTCGCGCGGTTCGCCTCCCGCCAGGACGACTCCTTCGCCATGAAGGTCATCGCGGCGCTGAGGGGTGAGTTCGGCGGGCACGCGATCAAAGAAGCGAGCACCGAGCAGGAGAAGTAGGAGCCAGCTGTGGCCGAAACGCAAGTGGTCCGGCAAAATGTCCTCCGCGACGAAGGGCGCCTGCCGCCCGTCCCCGAGCCAGGGGCGATGGTCATATTCGGGGCCTCCGGCGATCTGACGGCCCGGAAGCTGATCCCCGCGCTCTACGACCTCGCCGAGGGACGCCGCCTGCCGATGGAGTTCGCCGTGGTCGGCATTTCCCGTACGGAGATGAGCCACGACGAGTTTCGGAACAGGTTGCGCGACGGGCTCGAAGAGCAGCGCGCGGGCTCGGTGAGTGAGGACGTGTGGGAGTCGTTCTCCAAGGGGCTTTTCTACCTTCCCGGCGATTCCAAGAAGCCCGAGACTTACGAGGAATTAAAGGATTTCTTGAAGAAGCTCGATGGGGAGCGCGGCACGTCGGGGAACCGCATCTTCTACCTGTCGTCATCGCCCTCGCTGTTCCCGACCATCGTGGAGCGGCTGGGGGAGGCCGGGATGAGCCGGGAGGATGACGGCGGCTACTCCCGGCTGGTGATCGAGAAGCCGTTCGGGCGGGACCTGGAGAGCGCGAGGCATCTCAACGGCGACATCCTGCGGTACTTCCGGGAGAAGCAGATCTACCGGATAGACCACTACCTCGGCAAGGAGACCGTCCAGAATATCCTGGCCTTACGGTTCTCCAACGGCATCTTCGAGCCGGTGTGGAATCAGCACTACGTGGACCACGTCCAGATCACGGTAGCCGAAGACATCGGCGTCGGCACCCGCGGCGCGTTCTACGAGGAGGCGGGCGCCCTGCGCGACATCGTCCAGAACCACGTGATGCAGGTCCTGTGCCTGACGGCGATGGAGCCCCCCGTTGCCTTCGACGCCGATTCGCTGCGCGAGGAGAAGGTGAAGGTCCTGAAGGCCGTCCGCCCTATCTCTGAGGACGAGGTTGGGGAGGCTGCGGTGCGCGGCCAGTACGACGGTGGCTGGGTTTTCGGGGAAGAGGTCCGGGGCTACCGTGAGGAGAAGGACGTGGCCGCCGACTCCGAGACGGAGACGTACGTGGCGCTGAAGCTGCTAGTGGACAACTGGCGGTGGGCCGGCGTGCCGTTCTATGTGCGGGCCGGCAAGCGGATGCCCAAGAAGGCGACGGAGATCTCCATCCAGTTCCACAAGACGCCGCACACGCCGTTCTCCGGCCCGGACACGGAGGGCCTGGAGCCGAACGTGCTCGTGATCCGGGTCCAGCCGGAAGAGGGTGTGAGCCTCAAGATCGGGGCGAAGGTCCCGGGCTCGGGCTTCGAGGTGCGCTCCGTGAACATGGACCTCCTGTACGGGTCGGCCTTCATGGAGGAGGCCCCTGACGCCTACCAGCGGCTCCTATTGGACCTGATGCTCGGCGACCCGACCCTCTTTATCCGGGCGGACGAGGCCGAAGGCGCGTGGAGCATCCTCCAGCCCGTGATGGAGGGCTGGTCGAAGGACGGCCACGCCGCCCGCTATCCGGCCGGGACGTGGGGGCCGGATGAGGCCGGGGAACTCCTCGGGCACGACGGCCGGGAGTGGCGCAGACCATGATCGGTGAGCACCGCTCGTCACCGGGATCGGGTGCGATGAGCGTCGAGCAGATAGAGCGCGAGTTCGGCCGGCTGCGCATGAACGAAGACGGCACTCTGGGCCTCCGGGCCAGCGTCCTGAACCTGGTGGCCGTCACCGATGAGGCGTCCGCGGGGGAGATCACGCGCGTCGTCTCCAGGCTCGCCGGACGCTTCCCCTGCCGGGCGATAGTCATGATCTCTGACCCCGACGAGGAGACTGCCAACCTGGACATCCGGGTCTCGGCCTTCTGCGATGCGCGGGGCGGGAGCGGAAGCCAGGTCTGCGCCGAGCAGGTCGAGGTCCATACCGAGGGTCCCCCCGCCCACCATCTCCAGAGCCTCGCCGGACCGCTACTCTTGCCGGACCTGCCAGTCTTCCTCTGGTACCCGGGCGCGTTCTCCGCCGATTCGGCGGAATTCTCCGGCATGGCGGACCTGGCGGACCGCGTCATCGTGAACTCCGGCGCGGCACCCGACCACGGGGCCTGCCTGCGGGAGATCTCCGGCCTGGCGCAGGACCCCGCGATGCCCGCCGTCGGCGACCTCCAGTGGGTCGGGCTCTCGCCCTGGCGCTCGCTCATCGCCGACCTCTTCGACCCCCCGGATAGGCGCGGTGAACTCGGCCAGATACACCGCGTGGAGATACTCCATGATCCCCGCGGTGAGTCACGGGCGTTGCTGCTCACGGGTTGGCTCGCCGCCTCTCTCGGCTGGCGCCCCGAGTCCGCGCGGGAGACTGACAGGGGGCGGGAGTTCGCGTTCGCCGGACCCTCCGGTGAGGTGATCGTCGCCCTGGATCCCGGCTCAGAGGACGCCTCGCTCCGGCGGGTGAGGCTCTACGGTGAGGAGCTCACCTTCCAGGTCTCGCGCCACCGGGAGCTATCAGAGGCGATGAGCACGGTGATGCGTGGTGAGGATCTCCTGGGCGAGCGCACCGTCCACCTGGGTTTCTTCGACCAGGACATCATCCTCGGGGAAGAGCTGCGGTTCCGGGGCCGGGATGAGAGCTACGCCGCCGCCCTGCGAACGGTCGTAGAGATGATCGACCTTTGAAGATACTCGTCTACGAGGATAAAGTGGATCTCGCCGAAGCCGCCGCCAGGGACTTCGCCCGAAGGGCCGGGGAAGCCATAGACGAGCGAGGGCGCTTCGCCGTCGCGCTCGCAGGGGGCTCGACCCCCAAAGCCACCTACGAGACGCTCGCCCGGGACTACGCCGGAGAGGTCGACTGGGGCCGAGTCCACGTCTTCTTCGGGGACGAGCGCGCCGTGCCGCCCAGCCACGAGGACTCCAATTACCGCATGGCGAAGGATGCGCTGCTCGACCACGTCTCCGTCGGGAGCGTACACCGGATGCGCGGCGAGTTGCCCCCGGAGGAGGCCGCCGCGAGCTACGAGGAGGAACTGCGGAGCTTCTTCGGAGAAGTGACTCCGCGCTTCGACCTGATCCTGCTCGGCATCGGCGGCGACGGCCACACCGCAAGCCTCTTCCCCGGAACCGCGGCGCTTGAGGTTGCTGATCGCCTGACCGTCGCCAACCCGGTGCTCAAGCTGGAGACCACCCGCATCACGCTCACCGCCCCCGCTATTAACGCCGCGAGAGCCGTCGTCTTCCTGGTGGCCGGAGAGGATAAGGCCGAAGCCCTGCGGGAGATCCTCGAAGGCGACGCCGACCCACGCCCCTATCCCGCGAAGCTTGTACGGCCAGACGGGGACCTCGCCTGGATGGTGGACCGGACGGCTGCCCGGCTGCTGTCGCGGGTTTGATCTTCCGGCTTCGCGCTAGGCGTCGGTGCGGGAGAGGAACTCGAGCACGCGCCGCCACATCAGGTTTGACGAAGACGAATCATACTCGGGCAGGTCGGGGTCGGTGAAGAGGTGGCCTGACCCCGGATAGGTGTGCGCCTCGAAGCGGGCCCCGGCCTGCCGGACGGCGTCCCTGAGGGAGGTGACCTCAGGAACCTCCACCCACGGGTCCTCGGCGGCGTAATGCACCTGGGCCGGCACCCCAGCCGGCCAGCGCTCGACGCCGAACTCACTAAACCCCTCGACGGGGACGGCGGCGTGCATGAGCACCGCCCCCAGGGCGCCGGGTCTGCCGGCGGCCAGAAGCTCGGCGGGCACAACCCCGAGGGAGAACCCGGCGAAGACCAGCCCCGCAGGCAGCTCGGCCACGGCCTCCTTAGCCCTCCGGGCGATCTCGGCGTAGCCCAGCTCGTCGCGCTTGCGCAAGCCCTCGTCCAGGTCGTCGAACACTTCCCCGTCGTAGTAGTCGGGCGTGTGGACCGTGTGACCGGCCTCCCGCAGACGATCCGCGGCGGCGGCTACTCCGGGCCGTAGGCCCAGCGCGGAGTGAAACAGGACGACTTCGGCCATCGGACGACCTCCGGATCAAAGACCTCTACAAGGAGATATTACAGGCGAAGAGGCCGCGGACACCAGATAATTGCTTCCGAGCACGAAGGTAAGAACCAGCGGGCCGGCGTTCCGTGACGTGAAAGCAGTTGAAGAGCGATGAAACGCTGCAACTGTGTGCGCCAGCCCGCGAGATATTCATACGCCGGTAGCGCGAACCTGGATCACCGCCCGCCGAAATCTCGAGAACTCCGGCTAGAAGAAGCGTTTGAGCAGCCCGATGGCGCCTTGCTTCCACGGGACGCGGTGGGAGACGCCCGAGGCGTTCTCGAACTCCGCCCGGTGATCCAGATACCAGCGGAAGTTCCTCAGCAGGGCCTCCTTGTTGGAGAACTTCGGTGCGTAGCCGAGTTGTCGCTCCGCCTTCTCTATGGAGACGAACGAATCCTTGGAGGCCGTCTCGTAGACCCAGCGATACAGGGGCGAGACACCAAGCCGGTCGAGAATCCGCAGGCCCCAGATCGCGGGCGCTGCCGGGAAACCGACGATCTTCTTGCCGTGTCCGGCGTAGTCCAGGACGGCCTGGTAGTCCTCCTTCATGGTGGTGAACTCCCGCGCACCGATGTTGAAGGTATCGTCGGCCTTCTCTTTGGGCAGCGTCAGGCACAGGGCGATGGCGTCGCACAGGTCCTCAACGTCCAGGAGCTGGTAGCGGTTGTTCCCGCTCCCGATCATGGGGAAGTTGTGGCCAGTCACCGCCCAGTCGTACAGCAGCGCGAAGACCCCGAGCCGCTCTGGCCCGACGAAGGACTTGGGGCGGATGATCGGGACTGTCAGTCCACGGGCCCGGTACTCCAGGCAGACCATCTCGGCCTGGATCTTGGCCTGCCCGTAAGGCCCGACGCCTTCGAGGCGATCCGTCTCGTACAGGGGATGGTGATCCGGTATCCCGTACACCGCCGTGGAGGAGACGTGGACGACCCGCTCGACGCCGTTCTTCAGGGCCGCGTCAAGGACGTTGCGGGTGCCCTCAACGTCCGTCGTGTGGATGTCATCCGGGCTGTAGAGCGGGAGCGCGGCGGCCGTGTGGACCACGAAGTCTACGCCCTCCATCGCCCGGTCTATCAGGGCTTTGTTGCGGATATCGCCCTTTATGACCTCGACCTGATCTCGCTCCGGGTAGTCGAACTCCTCCACGTCCAGGGAGGCGACTTCGTAGCCCCGGGGTAGGAGGTGCCGGATCAGGTTGATGCCCAGAAAACCGGCGCCGCCGGTTATGAGAACTTTCCGTCGGTCCATGAAATTGCTTCCCCTCTGATCTTCTCGAAACCTGCGCGATCGCGCGAGCGGCGCATTTTAGCACGCAAGCCTTCCTGTCTCCTGACGCATCCCCGTCATGGAAAGGGGGAGCTTGCGCCTGGAGGGACGCGGCATACAATCCGGTTCTGGAGGTTCGGTTTTGCGAGCGATGATCCTGGATTCCGCGGGCGGGTCTTTGCGGGCCGCCGATGTTCCGGTTCCCGAGCCGGGGCCCGGTCGCGTGCTGATCCGGGTCCGCGCCTGCGGCGTTTGCCGGACGGACCTGCACATCTTGGACGGCGAGCTATCGGACCCGAAGCTGCCCCTGATCCCGGGCCACCAGATCGCCGGCGTCGTGGAAGAGACTGGCGGAGAAGCGGAGCGGTTCGCCACCGGAGACCGGGTCGGAGTTCCCTGGCTCGGATACACCGACGGAACCTGCCGCTACTGCCGCGCGAACCGGGAGAACCTATGTGACGATGCCCGGTTTACCGGCTATGACGTAGACGGCGGCTACGCGGAGTGCGCCGTCGCTGACGAACGCTTTTGCTTCCCGATCCCTGACGGTTAGCCTGATCTCCAGGCGGCGCTGCTCCTGTGCGCGGGTTTGATCGGCTACCGCTCCCTCCGCATGACCGGCGACGCCGAACGCCTCGGCCTCTACGGCTTCGGGGCCGCGGCCCACATAGTCTCTCAGGTCGCCGCCCATCAGGGACGCAGGATCTTCGCCTTCACCCGCGAAGGTGACGACGAGGGGCAGTCTTTCGCCCGGCGGCTGGGAGCTGAATGGGCCGGAGGTTCCTCCGATTCGCCACCCGAGGAACTGGACGCCGCCATCGTCTTTGCCCCTGTTGGGGCGCTGGTCCCTACCGCGCTGCGGGCCGTAGGCAAGGGCGGTGTGGTCGTCCTTGGGGGCATCCACATGAGCGACATCCCTTCGTTTCCGTACGAGACGATCTGGGGCGAGCGTTCCCTGAAGTCCGTGGCGAACCTGACGCGCCGGGACGGGGAGAAGTTCCTCGCGCTCGCCCCGAAAGTGCCGGTATGCACCGAGGTCACGCCTTTCCCACTGGAGAGGGCCAACGAGGCGCTCGACGCGCTGCGCGGGAGCGGTATCAGCGGCGCCGTCGTTCTGGTCGTGGAAGAAGAGATCCGGTAGCAGAGCCGCGCCCTTTGGCAACGAAGCGGGGCGAGCGTATGATTCGGCCATGATCATAGACCGGGCCATATACGTCGAGGGACAACGGAAAGAGGCGCCGGACGACCTGGAAGATACGTACGAAGCCTGCCGCAGGATGGGTGGGATGGCCTGGATCGGGCTGCACGAGCCGAGCGAGGAAGAGTTCTCCACCGTCGCGGAGGAGTTCGAACTGCACCCGCTCGCGGTCGAGGACGCCATCGAGGCCCACCAGCGCCCGAAGCTAGAACGCTACGGCGATATAACCTTCGTGGTCCTCAAGCCAGCGCGCTACGTGGATGAGACGGAGACCGTGGAGTTCGGGGAGATACACGTCTTCTCGGGGCCTGACTTCGTTATCACCATCCGGCACGGCGAGGCCTCGGCTCTGGACGAGGTGCGCGTGCGGTTGGAAGACGAGCCGGACCTCCTCAAGCGGGGCTCGACCGCGGTTCTGTACGCCATCATGGACCAGGTAGTAGATGACTACGGTCCAGTCGTCGAGGGGCTGGAGAACGACATAGACGAGATAGAGACCGATGTCTTCGGGGGCAACCCGGAGGTTTCGCGCCGGATCTACCAGCTCTCCCGGGAGGTCATCCAGTTCCAGCGGGCGGCGAAACCCCTGATCTCGGGCGTCGAATCCCTGCTGCACGACGAGAGGCTCGGCCCCGAGTTGAAGCGGTATCTCAGGGACGTGCAGGACCACCTGCTGCGCGTGGCGGAACAGATAGACGGCTTCCGCGAACTGCTCACCAACGTGCTCAGCGTCAACCTGACCCTCACCGGCATAAACCAGAGCGACCAAACCAAGAAGGTAAGCGCCTGGGCCGCCATCCTGTTCGCTCCCACCCTCGTGGGAACAGTCTACGGGATGAACTTCGACAGCATGCCCGAACTGCACTGGACACTCGGCTACCCGTTCGCCCTGGCACTGATGCTGGCGATCTCAGTCATCCTGTATCTCGTCTTCAAGAACCGCAGCTGGCTCTAGCCGGGCGATCCCGAAGGCAACTCGGGTTCCCGTCCTGCAATCATCGCATCTTTCCCGGCCTTCCGGGGATGCGTCCTCCCACCGTGGCGGGTATGCTACCTTGTGTGCAAGCAGGGACAGGCTAGAGAAAGGCTGGTGGGAAGAACATGAGAAAAGCGACCTTGCTGTTGGCCTCGATGGTCCTGGCGATACTGCTCGCGAGCGGGGCGGCGTGGGCGGCCACCATAAAGGGCACCGCTGGTCCGGACACGCTCCAGGGCACCTCTTCGCGCGATGTGCTCATCCCCTTCGACGGCGACGATACGGTGTACGCGGAGGGCGGAAACGATGACGTACGCCATAGCTTCGGCGACGATGTGATCTACGGCGGCGCAGGCGGCGACACGCTCAGGGGCGGTCGGGGCAACGACACGATCTACGGCGGCCCCGGAAGAGACCTGATCGACTGCGCCTACAAGGTAACGCGCGCGGGAGACGTCGAAGACACCGCCTACGCCACCCCGGAGGACACGGTCGTTGACTGCAAGACCGTCTATCCAGACCCAACGAGTACGTAGAAAGCACGTATAGACCCGCATGGAAGAACGTGCGGGGAGGCCGGTGATTCGCACCTCGGCCCTCCTTCCCCGAACCCCGCGCCTGCCTGGCACCATGCGCGGACAGCAGCGGTCCTCTAACCGGACGCGCTCCGCGCGGCGCGTGATCCGGTAGACTCGAACCGTCCGTAAATATCTCGAAAACGACCGAAGCCGGAGGTGGCCCTTGTCCCATGGAGAAAACGGCGAAAGCCGCGGACGGGGGCGGTTGTGGCCACTTTTCGTGGGCCTGCCGCTCATAGTGATAATCGCGGCCGGTGCCGTCTTGCTCTCCGGGGGTGGGGACCGCGCCCCACAATCCTCCGGGCAGGGACAGCAGTCCTCCGGTAGAGAGGAACAAGCTTCCGGTGGCGGTGGCGCGGCGGCTTCCGGAGACGCTGACCTCGGGCACCCGGCGCTCGGTGATGCCGACGCGCCGGTGGTGCTGGTCGAGTATTCAGACTACCAGTGACCTTACTGCGGCAAGTTCGCCCGTGAGGTGAGCCCGAAGCTGATAGACAAATACGTAAAAGATGGGACGCTCCGGCTGGAGTGGCGGGACTTTCCATATCGGGGACAGGAATCCGTGAACGCCGCCCTCGCCGCCCGGGCGGCCCAGGAGCAGGGAAAGTTCTGGCAGTATCACGACCTGCTCTACGAAACCCAGGATCAGGGTTTCTCCGAGGATAGGCTCGTGAAGCTCGCCGGTGAAATGGGTCTGGACGTGGAGGAGTTCCGTTCCAGCCTCGAAAGCGGCGAAAACGAATCGGTCGTGAGTGAAGATTTCAAGGAGGGACAGGAGCGCGGCGTGAGCGGCACGCCCACGTTCGTCATCAACGGCCAGGTGCTGGTAGGCTTGCAGCCGCTCTCGGTCTTCGAGCGCGTTATAGAGCAGGAAAAGAGCGCGGCCGAAGGTGGTTGAGGCATCACTTCTCGCGGCCTTCTTCGGCGGGCTGCTCTCGCTACTAAGCCCGTGTAGCGCGCTCTTGTTGCCGGCCTTCTTCGCCTACGCTTTCGGGAGCAGAGGAGAACTGGTGAAGCGGACCGGCGTGTTCTATCTGGGGCTCGCCACGACGCTAGTGCCGCTCGGGATGGGGCTATCAGCGGTCAGCGGGCTCTTCTATGGACAACGGGGAATTTTGATCCTGATCTCCGGCGTCGTGCTCATAGCCTTCGGCGTACTCCAGATCTTCGGGCGCGGCTTCTCCATCGGCCCGCTGGAGCGCCTGCGAGGCCGCATCCGGGGCGAATCGGCCGTCTCCGTCTACGTATTGGGCGCGGTCTACGGGTTCGCGGGGTTCTGCTCAGGTCCCATCCTGGGCGCGGTGCTGACCGTCGCGGCGGCCTCTGGGGAGGCTCTGCGCGGAGCGGCGCTCTTGGCGGCATACGCCGCCGGGATGGCCGCCCCGCTGTACCTGATGGCCCTGCTCTGGGACCGCTTCGACCTGGGACACCGCCGATGGCTGCGCGGCCGGGAAGTCACTCTGGGCGGCCAACGATTCCACACCACCAACCTCTTCTCCGGCCTGATGTTCGTGGTGCTCGGCGTGCTCTTTATCGTTTACGATGGAACTTCCGCGCTCGAGGGCTTCTACGAGCGAACGGGCGCCGGCGAGTTGGCCCTCGCGGCGGAGCGGTGGTCGAGCGAGGTCTTCAAGAGCTTCCCGGCGTGGGCGGTGCTCGTCGTTCTGGCGGCGGTGATCGCGCTGTGGACGTTCCGCCGGAGGCGGGACGGGAGGCGGGACGGGAAGCCCGGCGGGAAGCCTGCGGACCACCGGGGGTCGTGATGGACCTGCTCTTGCCCGGCCGGTTCGATGACCCGGTGGAGGCATACGGTTACGTCAGGACGATCTTCGACCAGGTGGCGGCTGGCGAGCGCCCGCCGACGATCTCCATCACGCCATCCACCCGCCACGTCGGGGTGACGCGGCGTGACACGTTCCGCCCAGGCTTCTCCGACGCGGTGCGGGCGTCCAACGAAGAGGGCTATCCGGTCCTCGTCCGGGGATCGGGCGGCGGCGCGACCGCGGCGGGAGCTGGCACATTCGGGTTCTCCATCATCCGCCCGGCAGACGCAGAGGAGGCGAAGCGGGGCATCCGCGACCGCTACGACGAGGCGGCGGCGCTGGTGCTCGGTGCTTTCGGGCGCCTCGGGGTGCGGGCCGAAGTTGGGGAGGTGCGGCACGAGTTCTGTCCGGGGGACCACAGCGTCCGGGTAGGAAACTGGGAGGATGGCGCGAAGCTCGTCGGCATCGCGCAGCGCCTGACGCGCCGGGCGACGAGCGTGGGAGGAATAGTGCTCATGTCTGGCGAAGAAGAGTTGGTGCGGGTGCTCGCGCGCGTCTACGGAGCGATGGATCTCCCTTTCCGCCCGGAGAGCGTGGGCAGCCTGCGCCGTGCAGGGAGCGCCGCGACGGTCGAGGATGCCATAGAGGCGTTCGCGGCGGAGGCTGCTGCGCGTTACGGTGCGGCGCGCGTCCCGCTCGACGGGTGGACGCTCGGGCTGGCTCGCGCTGCCGGGGAGGAGCAACTCATCTTCCCGTAACGTCCCATCGAGGCACGGCCGGGTTTTGGGCTTAGAATGGGTGCCCACGGACGGCGACGGAGCGGGAGACAATGAAGCTGAGCAGGCACATGGGGCACGGGCCGGGGGGCAAAGCCCGGCTCCGAGAGAAGCGGCGGGAGATCTCGCCGACGCCGATCCCGATCTCGCCTCGCCTCCTGATCGTCCTCGGCGCCATCGGCTTCGTGGTGTTCGCGGCTTTTCTGTGGGCGTCCCCGACGGTCGTGGTCGTGGCGCTGGGCGGGGTGTCGCTCGCCATAGTGCTGTCTTACCCGGTGGCGGCGCTCTCGCGGATGATGCCGCGGCCTCTGGCGATACTGACGACCTTCCTCAGCCTGATCGGCATGGTCGTCCTCGCGGGAATCTTCCTGGTGCCCCCGCTCATAGAACAGTTGACGGCCCTAGTCTCAAGCACCCCGGACATCGCGGCCGGCGCGAACCGCTTTCTTCTCGACGTGCTTAAGCCGCTCGAAGAGCGCAACCTGCTGGGCGGAGCCTCTCCTGAGCAGTTCGCCAGCGGCCTCGTGAACGATCTCTTCGACCGCCTGAGGGCATTGACCGAAGATCTCCTCAGCGGCCTCGTCGGCTTTATCTCCGGCGCGTTCAACGTCGGGGTGGGCCTCTTCGGTGTGCTCTTCGTGGCCGCGTCGTTGCTGGCGGACATACGCACGATGAAAGCCGCGTACCTGAAAGTCGCGCCGGTCCACTACCGGCGGGACGCCAGGGAGCTGTGGGAGGCTTTCGGGGATTCTTTCTCGCGCTATCTGGGCGGTCTGCTTTTCGTGATCGTGATCCAGGGCGCACTCTCGGGCGTGGCCCTGTATTTCCTGGGCGTGCCCTACGCCATCCTGCTTGGCGCCTGGGTTTCGGTGACGGCCATAATCCCATACCTCGGGGCGTTCCTCGGGGGGATACCGGCGGTAGTGGTGGCGCTGGCCTTCGAGTCTCAGACGTTCGACTCGCGCGCTACGACCGCGTTGCTGGTGTTGGCTTCCTACGTACTCATCCAGCAACTGGAGAGCAACGTGCTCACGCCCCGCATCCAGGGCCAGGCCTTGCGGGTGCATCCGATCATCGTGCTGCTCGCCGTGATCGGCGGCGGCGAGATAGCGGGGCTCGCGGGCGTGATCTTCGCCGTCCCGGTGCTGGCCATGATGCGCGTTCTGCTGGACTTCTTCCGCGCCCGCATCCGCCCGCAAGGAGGCAAGGACCCTGACGTCTAGCGGCCGTTGTTGCGGATCAGGCGCGCGGCCTCGATGCGGTTCTTGACGCCTAGAAGCTTGTAGCCGGCCCGCAGGTGCTGCTTGACGGTGGACTCGGAGAGGTAGAGGCGTTTGGCTATCTCCGCGTTGCTCAGGCCCTCCACCACGAGCCCTAGTATCTCCTGCTGGCGGGCGGTCAGCGCGTTGAGATCCACGGGATCTTCCTGGTACAGCAGGTGCTCCAGCAGCTCCCTCGGGGCGACCAGCTCTCCCTTCACGGCCACCTCGACGGCGCGAAGCACCTGCTCCGGCGTCATGCCGGCGTGTATGAAACCGCGGGCCCCCATCTGGAGGGCGGCCTGGGCCAGTGACAGGTCAACGTGCAGGCTGAACACCAGGATCGAAGTGTCCGGCCAGAGGCCCTGGATGCGATCCATGCCCTCCGAGAGACCCTCCGTGCTGTCCACGCAGTAGATGACGAAAGTCGGCGGCTCATCCGATGGCCCGGGGACCTGCCGCCCGAGATGCACCCGCGCCCGCTCCTTCAGAGCCGTGGTTAGCCCGAGCGCCACCACCGTGTTGGAACAGTCCACCCAGATCAGAGCCGAAGGCCCGGACGAATTTTCCGTGTGCTCCACCATCCCGAATGCCGGTCCTTTCTAGAGTATCCGGGCAGCGTTGCCCTGTATGGACTTTCTAGCCAACCCGTGTCCGTAAGGTCTCCCCGAACCATCCCCAGCCCCATACAAATCGGGTACTAGCACTCGCACCTTCGAAGTACTGCATTCTACGTCGCACCAGGTGCATGTGCAAATAATCACCGGTGCATAAGCCTGGATGCCGCGCGTCTGCGCCTTCGGACGTTAACTGGACAAGCTCCTGCAAAACGGGGGAGAACACGGAGGTCGCAAAAGGCGCGGTAAGTAGCCTGGATCTGCCCTGGGGATACTGGACGGTATGGGACGATGATGCGGCCCGTGGACCCGGTAGAGGACGCCGGGTGACTCAGTTCCTGACGCCGTGACCCTCAATTCACTGGTGTCAGCCGAATGGTGGAAGGGGCTCTGCAGGATTCTTCTCATCAGGCTCTTCTAGCAGGAAGTCGAGAACACGCAGCTCCGCGGACAGTTGCGGAAGCTCGGCGAGCGGCTGGAGGAGACGGAGGAGGAGTGGGATCAGACGAACGCCGCGGCCAACGACCTGTACGAGTACTTTCGAGAGCATATGCGGGAAGTACCCAGGGACGGGAGCAACGAGGAATTGCCTGTGAAGACGCTTGGAGCAGGCCATCCAGACCGCCTCGACAAGAGAGACGTAGACCGTGAGGAGGGGTAGTGTGAGTGCACCAGCAGGGATGGCTCGTTTTCGGTAACAGACCCGGAGAGCAATGTTATCGTCTCGGGCACTATCAGCGCGGAGACCGTCATCGAGGCTGGCACGAAGACATTCACCTTTGACGTGAGCGCGATATCAGGTTCCTTCTCAAACCGGCTCCTCTCGTAGCGAGAGTCCTGGGAAGGGGCTGATCGTGGCCCCTCCCCCCTTCACATAGCGAGGCAGGAGCAGAGGGAGACTTTTTACAAATTTCTACTCTTCGGTACAATGGTCGATATATGGCAACCAGGCAAGAATCCCGACACGCAAGCTCCGCGCGCGAAGGTTCTCCGCTACTGCGCCGCGCGCGCGGAAAGTTCGCCGAAGTCTTTGGCGCGGACCTGCGCTCGCTGGCGGCTTTCCGCATCGTACTGGGGCTCCTGGTGCTCGCCGATCTCGCCCTGAGAGCCACCGACTTCCATGCCCATTACACCGACGCCGGGGTCTTGCCGAGATCCCAGGCAATCGAGTCAGGGCTGATAGATGCCTGGGAGTTTTCGCTCTACCTCATCAACGGAGAAGCGCTATTCCAGGCGTTGCTGTTCGGCCTCACGGCGCTGGCGGCGGTATGTATGCTAGTCGGATACCGTACGCGTCTCTCGACCATCATCGTCTGGGTGTTGGTGGTCTCGGTCCAGTGGCGCAACCCCCTGCTGCTCAACGGTGGCGACACCCTGTTGCGGCTCCTGCTTTTCTGGGCCATGTTTCTGCCGCTCGGGGCGTACTGGTCGGTGGACCGCTGGCGCAAGGCCGCCCCCCAGCGGCTCTCGATGGTCTTCCTCTCGGTGGGCACCATCGGGTTGTTGATGCAGATCGCCTTCGTGTACATATTCACCGCCCTCCTCAAGACGGGCGACGAATGGCGCGTGGACGGCACGGCACTCTACTACGCGCTGAATTTGGATCACCTCGTCACGCCGTTCGGCGTCTGGATGTCCCAGTTCCCGGATCTGCTCAAGGTACTGACGTTCGCCACCCTCGGGCTGGAGGCCCTTGGCCCATTCCTGCTGTTCTTCCCGTTCTTCACCGGGCCGGTTCGCACCGCGATGGTGCTGGCGTTCATGAGCCTCCATTTCGGTATCTGGACTATGATGGAGATCGGGTTCTTCCCCTGGATCAGCGCGTTTTGCATGGTTTGCTTCCTCCCCGCGTGGTTCTGGGATACGACCGGGGCGAGGATCAACGCCGCCTACCCGAAGTTCCTTCCCGACGTCACGCGCGGTTTCCAGCGAGCGGCGACGGCCCTGGCCGGCGTCTACCCGGCGCTCCGTCGAGCACGGCCATCACGCACGCCAGGCATAGTAGATCCCTCCATCGCTGGCCTGGCGGGAGGGGAAGACAGAGCCACGAGCGCGGCTCAGACCGCCGAAATGCCCCGGGAGGAGAGAGCCGGACAGATGGGCGCGCCCGGCGGGCCGGTGAGGCTGCGGTCGACGCCCTTGACCAACCTGCTCGCCGCCTTCTTCCTGGCCTACATCTTCTGCTGGAACCTGACGACCGGCACCTCTTTCGAGGTGCCGGACCGCCTGGAGAACGTCGGCGAGTTCTTCGGTCTCGGCCAGACCTGGAGCATGTTCGCTCCCGCTCCGCCCGACGAGGCCAGTTGGCCCGTTATGCCCGGGACCTTGCGGGACGGACAGAAAGTGGACCTGATGGGCGTCACCCGCGGCGACTTCGGCATGTACGCGGTGTCTTGGGAGAAGCCGGAATACGTAGCCGGCGTCTACGAGACCAACCACTGGCGCAAGTATCTGAACGCGGTCAACGGCGACGAAGAGTACGCCGAAGACTTGAAACTGCAATTCGCAGACTACGTCTGCGACGAGTGGAATGCCCGGCATAAGGGCCCCGAGAAACTCGATGCCTTGAAGGTTTACTCCGTAGAGACCGAGACACCGCCACCGGGGAGACCGCTATCTGAGGAGAAACCGTACAGAGATTTCTTGTGGCACTATAGATGCTCTTGATCGCCGGTCCGGATCAAACGTCGCGGAGGGCCGAAAGCAAGATGCTCGAAACCTTCGGGAATGGTAGCTACGGAGAATCCCTTTGTCGGCGGCGAGCCCGCTACCGCTGCGTTGGCTTCTCCATACGACCTTCCTGGGGAATCCCGGAAGCATCGGGTTCATCAGCGATTGCAACGGTAACGCGCAAATCCATTGAGATGAGGAGAGAAGGCTCCGGTCAGATGAGCTCAACCAACGCACCCGATGCTACGTTCGCTCCTGCTTGGCCTGACGACGGCGAGTGGATCGTCTGCGACAACCGGAAACCGTAGAAGCCGTCACAAAGCCCGAAGACGCCACTATTGTGGCCACCCACGGGATCGAAACCGCAGACCAACTAGCCCGGCTGCGGGGTTGCGGTGCGATCTGGCCCAGGGCTTCTCGTTCTCGAGGCTGGTCTGGCGGCGAGCAGCGCCGAGGCCTCCTCGCCGCCGGACCAGCCTTCTATCCTCACCCATGGTTCGCGCGGAAGGGCGTAGTCCGTCCGCGCGTAGCTCTAGCTGATCTTCTGACCTTCCTTGGCGATCTCTTGCAGGTCGGTCTGGAGCGTGCTGACGGCCTGCTCCGGTGACACGTCGCCCCCGAGCGCGGCGTTGAATTGCTTGGCGAGCTCCAGCGAAATATCCGAGTAGACCGGGGAGACTGGATGCGGCCTGGTGTTGTCTATGATCACCTCTTTGCCCAACTTGGCGACCGGCACCTCGTCCAGGATCTCCTGGTCATCGTAGAGGCCGAGACGGGTGGGCAGCCTGGAGGCATCCAACGCATGGGTCTTCAGTTGCTCGGGAGCGGTCATCCACTGGATGAACTCCCATGCCTCGTCCTGCTTGTCCGTGGCGGCGTTGATGGAGAAGTTCCAACCCCCGAGAGTACTGTAGCTCTGGCTCTGGCCCTTGCCCACCGGGATCGGCGCGACGCCCACCTGCTCGGGCTTTATCTTCGATGCTTCGGGATCGCTCACTATGGCGTACACGTATGGCCAGTTGCGCAGGAAGACCGCATCGTTGTCGGTGAATGAAGCCTGGGACTGGTCCTCCGTGTACTGGAGCACCGCCCCTCGTGGCGAGACCGTCCTCGATCGTGCTCCTCCAGGTCGCAAGGCCGGCGGCGGCCTCCGGGCTGTCTATGACGACCTTCGAGGGGGTCTTCAGGATCAAGTATGTTCCCACCGTGCGTCCAGATGTACTCGCAGCCGTTACAGACCCCGCCTTCGTACTCGGCGCCCTGGTAGACGAAGCCGAACTGGATGCCTTCGTCCTGTTGGACCTTCTGGGCCTGTTCTATGAGCTCCTCCCAGGTCTTCGGAGGCTCAGAGTACCGGCCTTCTCCCGCAAGTCCTGGCGATAGTAGAGCAGGCCGCCGTCTGTGTACCACGGCACGCCCCAGACCTTGCCATCGTAGGTGTTGGCCGCTAGGGGACCCGGCAGGAAAGCGTCCTGGTCGGTGAAGCGGTCGGTCAGATCCTGGATGTAGCCGCTGGCGGCGAACTGGGCCGGCCAGATGACGTCGCTCCCGATCACGTCTATGTCTCCGCCGCCGGCCTGAAACTGGGTGCAGAGCTGGTCGAAGTACTGGTCCGAGTTAGAGGGCATCTCACGCTGGACTACCTGGAAGCTGCCCTTGTTCTGCTTGTTGAACTTCTTGATCAACTCGGGAAGGACTCCCGTGTCGTCGGGGCCCATCGAGAAGATGAGGGTGTTCGAATCCGATCCCCCGCCACCGCTGCAACCGGAGGCTCCCAGCAACGCCGCCCCGCAAGCCCCGCGCCGCCGAGCCTCAGGAAATCTCTCCGGCTGAAGTCTCTCCCGCCGAAGCCTCTCGCGGCCGAACTCCCCCGGCCGCCTCCCGTTGTCCGCTGCATGGAGGTTCCCCTTCCCTCGTTTCCCCCGCCAGCGGAGATCTTCGCCGGTCCCCCTAATTATGCCCCAGGAAAGACTCCAGGCGCGAGTAGCATGCTTCGAGTAGCGGGAGCGACGCCCACTCGTCGGCCTGATGAGCCTGCGCCGGCGTACCGGGCCCGAAGTTCGCCGCCGCCACCCCTTGCTCCGCGAAACGCGCCACATCTGTCCACGCCTGCTTGGGCCGCACCTCCACGCCATCCGCCAGGAAACGCTGGAGGATCGGCTTATCCAGCGCCACGGGTCCGCTCGGAGCATAATCCACGATCTCGAACGACGCACCGCCGAATGGAGCCAGCAACTCCTCGAACGTCCGGCGCACATCCTCCATATCCCTGCCAGGGGCGAAACGGTGGTTGACGTTCACGCGGAAAGAGTCGGGCACCACGTTCACCGTCCGGCCGCCGCGCGCCAGCGTCGGGGTCATCACCTCGTAGAATGACAAACCTTCGACGACGACCTCCACGGATTCCCACTTGTGCAGCCTGGACAGGAACTCACCGGCCTTCGTGATGGCGTTGTCCCCGAGCCAGGGCCGCGCAGCGTGGGCCGCCCTGCCCCGAAACGTGACCTCAACCTGCGCCGTTCCAACGCACCCGGCCTCCAGAGCACCTTCCGTCGGCTCCAGCACCAGCGCCGCCTCCGCCTCAAGCACGAGCGGGAGATCCTCGAAGACCGTGCCGAGGCCGTTCTCGGCATGTGGCCCTTCTTCGCGCTCGTAGAAGACGAAGAGCGGTTCCGCCCAGCTTTCGGACCAGTCGAAGCCTTCGATCAGGGCGAGCATCACCGCGTCGCCGGCCTTCATGTCCGATGCGCCGCGGCCATGCACCCGATCTCCCTCGACCCGCACCTCGATGCCGCCGTCCGGCTCCGGCACCGTGTCGAGATGCCCCGCGAAGGCGAGCTTTTCGCGGGAAGAATCGGGCGCATTCCGGCTCACGACCAGGTTGTTGGCGATGCGCTCGACGCGCCATCCAGGTCTCGCCGACAGGCGCGCCTCCAGATCGTCGCATAGTTCTTTCTCCGCCCCGGTGACGCTCGGACGCCTGAGGAACCAGAGGAGGTCTTCCAGCAGTTCCCCGTTCATGGACTCCGTCACACCTGCACCCCGAACTGCCGCAGGGACTCGTTCAGGGAGGTTTTCTGGTCCGTAGACTCACGCCGCCGTCCGATGATGAGGGCTGTCTGTAGCTGGTACGAGCCCGCCGGGAACTCCTTGGTGCGGGTCCCGGCGACCACGACCGAGCGGGCCGGGACACGGCCCCGGTGGACGACCTCCTCTTCGCCCGTAACGTCGATGATCTGGGTGGAGGCCGTGAGCGCCACGTTCGCCCCGAGGACCGCCTCCTCCTCCACGCGCACGCCCTCGACGACGATGCACCGCGAGCCGATAAACGCCCCGTCCTCTATCACGACGGGCATCGCGCCGGGCGGCTCCAGCACACCCCCGATGCCGACGCCTCCGGCGAGGTGGACGTTCCGTCCGACCTGCGCCCCGGAGCCGACAGTCGCCCAGGTGTCCACCATCGTGCCGCTCCCGACGTGGGCGCCGATGTTCACGTAGCCCGGCATCACGACGACGCCAGGCTCCACGAACGCGCCGTAGCGGACGGTGCCGGGCGGCACGACGCGCACCCCGGCTTCGGCGAGGTTCTTCTTGGTGGGGATCTTGTCGTGGTACTCGAACGGCCCCGCCTCGATGGTCTCCATCTGTGCAATGCCGAAGTAAAGGTTGATGGCCTTCATCACCCAGGCGTTGGATCTCCACTCGTTATCCCGCTTCTCGGCGACGCGCAACTCGCCCAGATCCAGGGCCGCTATCACGCCGAAGATGGCCTCGCGGTAATTGTCTTTCTCCAACAGCCCCCGGTCTTCGAAGGCGGCTTCTATCTGCTCCCGCACTGCGACGCTCCCTCCTGTCAGG
>JACCTS010000248.1 GCA_013812245.1 Rubrobacter sp. | reverse complement strand
GGGGTACGAGCAACGCTCCGAGCGTGCATTTGGTGGGTATACGGAGGCCAAAAAGGGCCAAAACATCTCTTCTCGGCGGTCTCTAAAGCTACCCTGCAGGTGGCTTCCAGGCTTTTCGGACAGTCTCCTAACGGAGTTCTCGGAAGTTCGCCAGGAAAGTTCAGAGACACATGGAGTATGTACCAGAGCGCACAATTGTGGTATGGTGCCTGCTTATAAGAGCGAGCAGAGGCCCAGAACCGCGTCCCATAGAAGGATAGAAGGTGGGCACCTGAG
Organism: Rubrobacter sp.; assembly: GCA_013812245.1. GTDB lineage: Bacteria > Actinomycetota > Rubrobacteria > Rubrobacterales > Rubrobacteraceae > JACDGB01. The sequence continues at coordinate 5,852 of JACCTS010000248.1, read as the reverse complement.
GGATGTGGGAAGCCAGTAGTGCAACCGGCTGCCGCACGACCTAAAAGGAGGTTGCGTTCTCATGAAACGCATCATCTTGTTGGCGACGGTGGCCCTGCTCATGACGGCGATGCTGGCGGTCCTTGGCGCGGGAATGGCCGTGGCGCATTCCCACGTCGTGAACAACCCCGACCACACACAGGAGCTTGCCAACGCCCAGAACCACCCAAAATTTGCCTTTGACCCCACCACCGGGTTGAGCACCAGTTGCGAGGGTGTGGATGAGCTCCCGAACACCGGCCCCGCGTTCTACGGGTTGGAGACGGCCCATCACGGACCAGATGCGGGAACCCCTGGGAAGGGCGACGACGGATGCTACGCGGCGGTGGGCGGCGCACCCGGAATTCCACCCCCGGACACCAACCCCGCTATCGACTAACAGGCCGCAACGTGGCGGCGCGGGCAAAGATGGTGGCGCTCGCGCCGCTACCCCTGCGGCCCTCCTATTGCCCTTATTCACCCTGTTGCCTAGAAGGTTCCAGCCTGTTGAAAAACGGGCTCGTCGGAAGGGCGCGAATTGCGCATCACCGTTAGTATGGCCTCCCGTCCCGTAGGAGGCCATGCCGTCATGATGGGCACCAAGATGCGCAACTTCACGACGCTTCCCGAGGAGGTCTGGCGGAGGACCTGGTGCGGTTCTTCGGATGCCAGGAGTGTCATCCGCTAACGGACCTTCGGATCAGGCGCGGAACCATCGAGAGGTACATCGGCGCGTACGTCCTCTACTACAAGGGTGAGCATCCGCTCTACGGCTGCGTCAGCGCCACCTCGACCTGTGACTCCTCGTCGGAAAGCCGAGCGCGGAAACTAACCTCTGGTGGGTTTGTAGTTAAGAAACCCGGTAAACGACAGGTTCAACAGGAAGACCGCCAGCAGCAGGATGCGGATATTACCAATCCAGAGTACGCCGCGGAGCTGGGAGAGCGGGCCGAGACGGTATAGCGGGGTTGGGGTGCGATCCTCTTGTGGCAGGGACTCGGGCAGGACGAGAAAGCCGAAGGCCGCGTTACAGAGGGCCAGGGCCGAGGCCGCAAAAGCTGGGGCGTTAGGTGAGTAGAGGCTCAGTAGTCCCCCGAGGACGGGGCCGGCCATCAAGCCGAGTCCGAAGGCGGCTCCGATCACACCCATCCCCCTGGCCCGATCCTCCAGTCCGGTGATGTCTGCGATGTACGCTTGGGACGTCGCCAGGGTACCGGCCGCAACCCCGGCCAGGGCCACCGCGACGAAGATCATGGACAGAGAGCCCGCCAACCCGAGCAGCAGGTAGGCTGATGAAGCGCCGATCAGGCAGAGGATTAAAACAGGGCGGCGCCCGACACGATCTGAGAGACCACCCAGAAACGGGCCTCCGAAGAGCTGCATGGCGGCGTAGAGGGAGCCAAGCACCCCGACCAGCGCCGCGCCAGGGGCATATTCACGTGCATAGAACGGCAGGAGCGGCACCACGATGCCGTACCCGATCATGTCCACCAGCACCGTGACGAACAGGAAAACAAGCGGTTTGACCGGCGGATCTCGACGCCGCATCAGCGCGTACCGCAACGCCTGATGAGGCCCCGGATCTCCTCCAACACCGCATGGCTCGCGGCGCTCCCGTTCCCGGTGTGGACCGGGGCGCCGAACTCGACGCGGGTGGTGACGTTGCGGAGGGCTGGCACGAGCATCTGAAAGGTTGCAGCCAGCCACTCCCGGTCGCTGCGCCGGCGGCGGATCCAGATGAAGGGGTTTCTCAGGGCGGCGGGGGAGAGCACACCGCTCACGACCACCGGCGCCACCACGAGGCCGGGCACGAGCCGCGCGAAAAGGTCCACGCTCTCCGACCATTGCCCCAACGCCTCGACCGCCCCCGGCAGCACCGCGGGGTCAGGTTCGATGCGTCCTCCGGGGAACGTCAGGACGGCTCCGCCGGACCTGAGATGGTGAGCCGCCGACCGGACCATCGCCAACCTCCCCGATGAGTCTTCGGGGACGGTTATCAGATGACGCGAGGTGTTCGGAAGCGCCGTGAGAAACGGCCTCTTTGCGGCGACGACGCGCAGGTCTTCTCTCGGGATTGCGGAGAACAGGGCCACGGCGTCGGCGAGGCCGGGGTGGTTGGAGACGAGGAGAACGGGACCCTCTCGCGGCACGTTCGCCGCGCCCCCGACTTCCACGCGCCGGGCCATGCGCTCCAGCGCCCATGTCCCGCTCGCACGGAGTCCGGCTTCGCCGACGATCTCATCGTACGTGGCAACCTGACGCGCCAGCCACCGCGCGGGTGGGTTTGAGATCTTTTTCAGCACCGGATGGGCGAGACGCGATCCAGCCAGGCCGAAGGCTGAGATCAGGTCGTCCGAACACGCCCGCGTGAGCGCCGACAACTGGTCCGAACGATCCAACGTCGCGGCCTCACGAAGCGTGGTCCTCGCTGGAGATAGTTGAGAGATGTTATCCACGAAGTGCCCTGCTCTGTGGTTCCCGCTCCAGTATGGCAGCGGCCGGGCGCGCTTCCATCCCACAGATGGACTATCTTTTCCCAGAACGGATGATGGGTTCGAGGGCCGGCGGGATGTGCTCATGCTCTATCCTACGCAGCCGGCTTTCGAATGGTTTGTGCTCGTCTACGCGGGGTCGCGGTGACGCAGGATCTCTACCGCCGAGCCGGTCAGGACCGTGTCATCCAGGCGGACGTGCGGCTTCGCCACCCGCACCCGCACCGTCTGGACTGGTGGATGCTCCTCCAGGATTTCGGTGGCGATCCTCTCGGCCACCGTCTCGATGAGGTTCACGGGATCTCCCGTGACGATCTGACGCACCCGACGATAGACCTCGCTGTAGTCCACGGTCTTCTCCAGGTCGTCCGAGAGACCGGCCGGGCGCAGATCCAGGCGCAACTCCACGTCCACGACGAAGGGCTGCCCAAGGTCCCGCTCCGCGGGCAGCGCCCCGTGATGGCCGCTGAAGACCATGCCCTCCAGTAGTATGCGATCCTCGTTTTCCCGCTCGCCGGTCATCGGACGCAGTATACGGGCGTGTGATCCCCGTTGCGCGCCGTCATTTCTGGAGATGCTAACCTTCCGTCATGAAAACAGACAGGAGAGAGCCGTCGTCCGTCCCGGCATAACCGTGAGCTACGCCCAGACGCTGGACGGCCGCCTGGCGACTTCGGACGGAAATTCGCGTTGGATCAGCGGCCCCGACTCCCTGCGCTTCGCCCACGCCCTGCGCGCTGAACACGACGCGATCGTCGTAGGCGCAGGAACCGCCTGCACCGACGATCCTAGCCTGACGGTCCGCCACGTCCCCGGCGATGACCCACTGCGCGTCGTCGTGGACAGCACCCTGCGAACGCCGCTTACGGCCGCCGTGCTGGCGGACGGCGCCGCCAAGGGCACCGTGCTCGCCGTCACCGAGAGCGCCCCCGAGGACCGCTGCGAGGACGCGCTGTCTCTGGGGGCCACCGTCCTCCGGCTGCCGCAGAATCCCGAAGGCCGTGTAGACCTTGCCAGCCTGATGAAAAGACTACAAGGATTCGGTGTGCGTTCCGTCATGGTCGAGGGCGGGGCGGCCCTCATCACCGCGCTCCTGCGTGACCGGCTGGTGGACCGGCTCGCCGTCTGCGTCGCGCCCAAGATACTGGGCTGCGGCATCGAGGCCGTCGGAGACCTCGGCATCTGCGACCTGACCGACTCCCTGGCCCTGGCCGACACCACCGTCACCCCTTACGGCGCGGATACCGTCTTCGACAGCCGCGTCGTGTACCCGAATGGCATCTGAACACGTCTATGGTGATGTCGAAGGCCGGGCCCTCTGGTTCGCCGCGCCGCGAAAAGCGGAGTTCCGTCCCGAGATCATCCCGCCGCCCGGACCCGGCAAGGTTCGCGTCCGAACCATCGCCTCCGCGATAAGCCACGGCACCGAGATGCTCGTCTACCGCGGCGAGGTTCTTCCTGACACGACGCTCGACCTGCCGACCCTGGCTGGCGGTTACGGCTTCCCGATCAAATACGGTTACGCCGCCGTCGGCCGCGTTCTCGACCTCGCCCCGGGCGTCGCGGGCCTCGCGCCCGGCGACCTGGTCTTCGTTCACCACCCGCACCAGAGCGCCTTCACCGTCCCGTCCGAGATGCCCGTACGTCTCCCTGATGGCCTGGACCCGCTCTCTGGCCTGTTCATAGCCAACCTGGAGACGGCAGTGAACATCGTTCACGACGCCTCCATACGCCTCGGCGAGACGGCGGTCGTCTTCGGGCAGGGCGTGGTCGGACTGCTGGTGGCGCGGCTCCTGAAGCTGGCGGGCGCGGGCCGGGTGCTGACCGTCGAGCCGGTCGAGGCGCGCCGGAAGCTATCGCTGGAGATGGGCATGGATGAGGCTATGGAGCCCGGCGAGAACCTTGCCGAGCGCATCTTCACGGCCACGAACGGCCGTGGCGCGGACGTGACGGTCGAGGTAAGCGGTTCTCCCGAGGCGCTGAAGAGCGCGGTGAACGTCACGGCGGACGAGGGCACGGTGGTGGTCGCCTCGTGGTACGGGACCAAGCCCGTCGCGCTCGACCTGGGCGGGCGCTTCCACCGGGGCCGGCTGCGTCTGAGATCCTCGCAGGTGGGGCGCGTGCCACCAGAACTCGCGCCGCGTTGGGACCACGCCAGAAGGATGGAAACGGTCCTGGACCTGCTTCCCTGGATGCAACCGGAACGTCTCGTCTCCCACCGATTCCCTTTCGAAGATGCGCCCGCAGCCTACCGGCTGGTGGACGAGAGTCTCGGCGAGACGGTGCAGGTGGTCCTCGACTACGATGAAGGAGGATGACGGTGTACGAGGTCTACGTGGCGGCGCGATTCGAGGCGGCCCACCGGCTAACCGGCGACTTCGGGCCTGCGACGCGCACCCACGGCCACACCTACCGGCTGGAGGCGATCATACGCGGTGAGACCCTGAAGGACGACGGAACCCTGTTCGACATCGGGGAACTCAAAGGCGCCGTAGACGAACTGGCCGCCTCGCTCCACTATCGTGACCTCGATGAGATCCCCGGCCTCACCGGCACGAACACCACCGCCGAGAACGTGGCGAACTTTTGCTGGGAACGGCTGGCCCCGGCCTTGCGGAGTCGCGGCCTCGACTCCCTCGCAGTCAGGGTCTGGGAGTCGCCGGAGGTGTACGCCGCCCGTGAAGATCTACTCGACTGAGGGACGTTGCGCGTAGCCTTCGTCACTGTTGGAGACATGAAACGCCGGACCGGTGGATATCTCTATCACGCGGAGGTATTTGCCCGGCTGCGGCGGATGGGCGTGGAGGTGGAAGAGATTGTACCTTGCGGAGCCTCCCCGGAAGAGCAGGAACGGACGGCTTCCGGGCCAGGAGACTTCCTCGACCCCCTGGATTTCGACGTGGTCGTCGTGGACGCCCTTGCCAGGATCGTTTGCTCCCCACATCTCGACCGCTGGCGCGCGAGCCGCCCCGTCGTGGCGATGGTCCACGAACTGCCCAGTGTCGCAGACCTGGAGTCGGCAGAGCGTGAACGCGAGTTCGAGAGACCGCTGCTGCGCTCAAACCTTCTCGTCTGCGTGAGCGGCCATGGGAGATCCATCCTCGAAGACAGGGGTGTTCCTGCGGACCGTATCCGCGTCGTTCCGCCCGGCTTCGACCGGATTCCGCAAACCGGCACCATCTCACCGGCCAGTGGAGATGGCAGGGTGAGGGTTCTGTGTGTCGCCCAGTGGGTTCCTCGCAAGGGTGTTCTGGATCTCGTACAGGCCTGGACGGTGCGCGAACGTCCCGGCGCCGTGCTGGATCTCGTCGGTGAAACCGACGCAGATCCCAATTACGCGGC
>JACCTS010000237.1 GCA_013812245.1 Rubrobacter sp. | reverse complement strand
CAAGCATACAAACGCAACTTGGGGCGACGGCCGTGGACGCGCAGTGGATCGTGGAGTCCTACGCGCTGTTTCTGGCCGCCCTGATCCTGGTCGGCGGCTCGCTCGGCGACCACTACGGCCGGAGGCGTATCTTCACGCTCGGCATTACGATCTTCGCGTTCGCTTCGGTCGGGTGCGGCATCGCCATGAACCCGGAGCAGCTCATAGTGGCACGGGCCATCCAGGGCGTCGGCGGCGCGATGCTCGTGCCGGGTTCGCTCTCGATCATCAGCGCGTCCTTCGACGGGGACCAGCGCGGCAAGGCCATCGGGACGTGGTCAGGGTTCTCCGGGATCACGGCGGCCCTCGGGCCGGTGCTTGGCGGATATCTGGTAGAGAACGTGACCTGGCGGGCGGCGTTCCTCATCAACGTGCCGCTGGCGGCGGCCGTGATCTTCATAGCGTTCCGGCACGTGCCGGAGAGCCGCGACCCGGACGCGAGAAGGCTGGACATCCCCGGAGCGGTGCTCGGGACGCTCGGGCTTGGCGGGGTGGTGTTCGGCCTGATCGGATCGCAGAGCAACGGGTTCGTAGACTCACTCGTCATAGCCAGCCTCCTCCTCGGCATCGCGGCGCTCGGGGCGTTCGTCTTCGTCGAGGTGCGTTCCCACGAGCCGATGATGCCGCTCTCGCTGTTCCGTTCGCGCAACTTCAGCGGTGCGAACCTGCTGACGCTGCTCCTCTACGCGGGCCTCGGGGGGGCGCTGTATTTCTTCCCGTTCAACCTGATACAGGTCCACGGCTACTCGGCCACGGCAGCAGGGTCCGCGTTCCTGCCGTTCGTGATCATCACGTTCTTCATGTCGCGGTGGGCCGGCGGCCTGGTGACGCGCTACGGGGCCAGGATACCGCTCGTCCTGGGACCGGTGATCACCGCAGCGGGGTTCCTGCTATTCGCCGTGCCTGGAACGGAAGGCTCCTACTGGACGACGTTCTTCCCCGCCGTCGTCGCGATGGGCTTCGGAATGTCGCTGGTCATAGCCCCCCTGACGACGACCGCCCTGAACTCGGTCGAGGGCCGTCACTCGGGCCTCGCGTCCGGCGTGAACAACGCCGTCTCCCGGACGGCCGGCCTGCTCGCCGTTCCGCTCCTCGGCATCTTCGTGTTCGTCGCGTTCTCCGCCAACCTGGACAATCGGGTGGCAGACCTCGACCTCTCGCAGAACGCCATCCAGCAACTGGAGGCCGAGAAGGTTGACCTGGGAGCGGCGGAGGTTCCACAGGGTATCGACAGGGAGACAGCTGCGGCGGTGGATCAGGCGGTGGCCGAGTCGTTCGTTTCCGGCTTCAGGGTGGCGATGTTCGTTGCGGCGGCGCTCGCCCTGGTTAGTTCGCTTGCGGCGGCGATCATGATCGAAGGCAAGGGGAAGACGGCCCAAACAGAGAGGCCCGAAGAAACCGGGGGCGAAGCGGCGCCCGCGTAAAGGGTGGAACTCGAAAGGAGAAAGAACATGCAGCAGTGTACGCATACAGATCAAATCCAGGACGTGCAGCCGAGCGCCGACGGTTGCCAGGACTGTCTCAATACGGGCGACACCTGGGTCAACCTCAGGGAGTGCCTCTCCTGCGGCCAGGTCGGCTGCTGCGACTCCTCGAAGAACAAGCATGCGACCCGCCACTTCCACGAGAGCGGCCACCCCATCGTCCAGTCTTTCGAGCCGGGCCAGGACTGGCGCTGGTGCTACGTGGACGAGATACTAGTCTAGCAAGCGGGGCCGTGCGCACCAACGTACTCAAGGACTTGGCCCGGCGGGCCGTGGATGACCCCGGTTTCCTGCGACAGGCTAGACGGGATCTGGAGGGTACGCTCGCGCACTTTGGCTATGATCTCACAGCCGAAGAACTGCGGTCGGTTAGAGACATTCAGCGGCGGACAAATGGGATGAGCGATGAGCAAGTCGCCAGGGCGCTGCTCGGGGACTCGCAAAGCGGGACGGCGTATCTCCCGCGCGGCCAGCCGCGCCGGGCTTCACTGGCACGGGGCCCATGCGTCCAGGCCGACCGGGTGACAGAAAGTAGAAAGAGACCGAAGAACGGAGAAAGAGTACGGCGGGAGACGAGGAGGACATGATGAACATCGGCATCATCGGGTCGGGGAACATCGGGGCGACGGCGGCGCGGCTCTTCGCCAGGGCCGGCCACGGCGTCGCCCTCAGCAACTCGCGCGGGCCGGAATCGTTGCGGGATCGGATATCGGAGAGAACGCCAGCGCGGCGAGCGTGGATGATGCCGCGGACTTCGGTGAGGTGGTGCTCGTGGCTATACCATTCTTCGCCTACGAAGCGCTACCCGCGGATCGGCTGTCAGGCAAAATCGTCGTGGACGCCACCAACTACTATCCTGGGCGCGACGGCTCGTTGGACTTTGGAGGCCTCACTTCGAGCGAGGTGATCTCCGGCCATCTCTCCGGCGCCCGGCTTGTCAAAGGCTTCAATACCATGTACTACGAGACGCTCGCCACGGCGGGGAAGGAATCCGAAGAGGATCGCCTGGTGCTCTTCGTGGCCGGTGACGATGATGAAGCCAAAACCACCGTCTCGCAACTGATCCGGAAGATCGGCTTCGCCCCCGTGGATACGGGCACTCTGCGGGACGGCGGACGTCGGCAAGAGCCGGACTCATCCATCTACAACGCGCCGATGACGGAAGAGCGGGCCCGCGAAGCCCTCGGCGGCGCGGCCTGAGCCGGAGAGAGAACCCGACTTTGCCGACCATGATCGTGCTGGTCAACCTGAAACGGGACGTGAGACCGGAAGACTACGAACGCTGGATTCGGGACTCGTACGCCCCGGCCGCGAGGAACCTCCCTTCCGTCTCCGATTGGAGGAACCATCGGGTGAGCGGTTTGCTCAGCTCAGACGCCGTCCCGCCATACCGCTACGTCGTGACGCTGGAAGTAGAAGACATGGAGCAACTTGGGCGGGATATGGCGGGCGAGAAGATGCGGCGCCTCCTTGCCGAGTTGCACGAGTTCGCCGAGGTCACCCAGCTCGTGGCCGAGCGATTCGTCTGAGAAGGAGAGAACCCTGCCACAGATCGAAGCGATCCTCGTGCTCCTCGCCGTGGTGGCGGCGCTGGCGACGCTCGCCGCCCGGATAAAGATACCGTACCCGATCCTGCTGGTCCTGGGTGGGCTGGTGCTCGGCTTTGTTCCCGGGCTGCCCCGGATCGAACTGGAACCGGACGTGGTCTTCCTGCTGTTCCTGCCCCCGCTACTCTACGTCTCGGCGCTCTTCACCTCCTGGCGGGACTTCCGGGCGAACCTGCGTCCGATCTCGCTGCTCGCCGTCGGCCTCGTCCTGATGACGACCTGCGTAGTGGCCGTGGTGACGCACTGGGCGCTGGACCTTCCGTGGGCGGCGGCCTTCGCCCTTGGCGCCATCGTCTCCCCCCACCGACGCCACCGACGCCATCGCTGCCACGGCCGTCGCTCAGCGCCTCGGCGTCCCCCGGCGCATCGTGACGATCCTGGAGGGCGAAAGCCTGGTCAACGACGCCACGGGCATCGTCGCCTACCGCATAGCCGTGGCCTCCGTGGGGAGCGCGCTCTCCATCCCGCAGGCAGGGTTGCAGTTCGTCCTGGGCGCCGCCGGAGGAGTGGCCGTGGGCCTCGCGGTTGGATGGGCGATCCTCTGGGCGCGCCGGCACGTCTCCGAAGATCCTTCCGTGCAGAACACCGTCTCCCTGCTCTCGCCGTTCGCGGCGTACCTGCTGGCGGAGGAGCCCTCGAACTACATCTGGAAGCATATTCTAGAACTTCCGGGAGAGTTCGCCTTCTCGGGGGTTCTGTCGGTAGTGGTGATGGGGCTCTACGTGGGACGACGAAGTCCTTATCTCATCTCCCCTGAGACGCGCCTCCAGGGCTACGCGTTCTGGGAGCTGGTTACGTTTCTCTTGAACGGTTTGATCTTCGGCCTCATCGGACTCCAGCTCGGCCGCATCGTCGAACGGCTGGCGGACCTGGAATACATGACGGGTGAGCTTATTCTGTACGCCGGGCTCGTCAGCCTGACGGTTATCCTCGTGCGCTTTCTCTGGGTTTTCCCGGCGACGTATCTGCCCCGCTGGGCAAGCCGCACCCTGCGCTCGCGCGACCCGTCACCCCCGGCCCGGATGGTCGTGGCCATCTCCTGGACCGGGATGCGCGGCGTCATCTCACTCGCGGTAGCCCTCGCCCTGCCCCTGTCTTTTCCGGATCGCGAGCTCATCCTCTTCCTGACCTACGGCGTGATCCTTTCGACGCTCGTGGTACAGGGTCTCTCCCTGCCCGCTCTGATCCGGGCACTCAAGATCGAAGACGACGGATCGACGGATAAAGAGGAGATACAGGGCAGGATCGGGATCGCCGGGGCCGCCCTCTCGCGCATAGAGGAGCTGTCCGGAGAAGACTGGGTTCGCGAGGACACGGCGGAGCGAATGCGCGGACTCTACACCTACCGCCACATCCGCTTCAGCGTCCGTTACGGGGATAAGGATGACGGGCACGAAGACCGCTCCGCCGCCTACCAACGTCTGATGCACGAGTTGCTCCGGGCACAACGGGAGGAGTTGATCCGGCTGCGCGATGATGGTGAGATCGGGGACGAAGCCATGCACCGCATAGAGCGCGACCTCGACCTCGAAGAAGCACGGCTGGAAGTTTAGACTCCAGGTTGCGATATGGGTGCATCTGCCGAAATAGAGTTCCTGATAGTGCTACTCGGAGCGGTGGTGCTGCTCGCGCAACTCGCGCGGGTGGTCAAGGTACCTTACCCGATCTTCCTGGTGCTTGGCGGCCTCGCCATAGGCTTCGTACCGGGAATACCGGATATCTCTCTTCCTCCCGAGGTGATCTTCCTGGTTTTCCTTCCGCCGCTCTTGAACTCAGCGGCCTTCTCGTCTTCTCCCCTGGACCTGAGGGCGCACCTGCGCCCGATCTTGCTACTGGCGATAGGGCTGGTGTTGCTGACCATATCTCTGGTTGCGGTAGTGGCCCACTTCGTCATGGGCCTGCCTTGGGCTGCCGCGTTCGTGTTGGGGGCCGTGGTCGCCCCGACAGATCCCGTGGCAGCAGAGGCGATCTTCCGCCGCCTGGGTGTGCCTGACCGCGTGAGCACGGTCATAGGGGGCGAGAGCCTCATCAATGATGGCTCCGCCCTGGTCGCCTTTCGTCTGGCTGTCGGCGCCGTGGTGGGCGGAGCATTCTCCATATGGCAGGCTGGCCTGAGCTTCTTGCTGGTCAGCGGCGGAGGCATCCTGCTCGGCCTGGTGCTGGCCCGCATCTTCACGCCCCTGTGGGGACGTATCACGGATTCATCCATCCTCATCGTGGTCTCGCTGGTGATGCCATACGCGACGTACGTGCTGGCCGAGGAGT
>JACCTS010000221.1 GCA_013812245.1 Rubrobacter sp. | reverse complement strand
TCGCGCACCTCCTCGGCCACGTTCACCGCGTCGTCGAAGCCGATCAGGGCGTAGAAAGCCAACACGGTCCCACCCAGTATGGCCGGCAGGAGGCTCGTGCCTTCCTTGAACTCGAACGCCCTTCCCGGATCCCCCGTCCCCGCGCCGAGCGCGAAGACCCCGATCAGGACGATCAGCAAGAGGCCGAAGATCTCGATACAAGTGAACACCAGGTTGAGCCTCACGGACTCCGAGATACCGTAGAAGTTGACCAGGCCAACGATGATTACGAACACCAGCGCGGCTATGACGGTAGGCACGCCGATGAACTGCTTGAGATAATCGCCGGAGAACGCGAGGCTCAGGGTTGCCGCCGAGGTGAGGCTGGCCGCCGCCACGGCGAAGGCAACCATGAAGCTCACAAACGGGTTCCTGAAGGCGTTGTTGACGTAGGTGGCCGACCCACCGGCCCGCGGGTACTTGGTGACCAGCTCGGAGTAGGACACCGCCGTAAAAACCGCCAGCACGAAGGCGCACAAGAACGCGCTCCAGATGGCCCCTCCGACCAGGGCCCCGACCTCGCCGACCAGCGCATAAATGCCAGCCCCCACGATGTCCCCGAGGACGAAGAAGAACAGCAGATACCCGCCTATGCCCCGCTTTAGCGGCGCATGCTCCGCCGCCCCTGACGTGGAACCGGATGAACCGGATGCTTCCACTACCCACCTCCCGTGTCGTCAGCCCGGATAACGGGCCGGCTTCCTGTCACCACCAAAACCTACATATGTTACTAAATACAATTTTAGTCACAGTTCAGGCGCCCAGTCAAGCGGCGACGTTCACGAGAAACCTTCATCAGCCGGACAATTGAGTCCCCAAGGCCGTTGCCCCGCCAACCGCATAAGCCGCACACTCTTTCGCGACACCCGGAGCCGACCGCGAGCCCGCCCTTCTCCAGACTCTCCACCGCGCCTTTCGTGCGAACACAATAGCGATCCCGAGGTTTCAATCCTCGCCCGACCCGGAGGCCGAGCGCAGGCGACTCGTCCGAGACGCCTGGAACCGCTACCGCTGGGAGGCCCGACCACCTCGCCGACCGTGACCTATTGGCGCGGCCTCAAAGCTTGCGTTTTAACCTTCGGTCGACGCAGACACCATAACAGCAACAGAAGGAGAGCCTGGACCTATGCAACACAGCCCACAGTAGCTTCAAGCAGCCTGTGGTTAGCTTTTCTTCTCATAGTTCTGTTTACTACTTTCATATAGGGTCACGGAGATACAGGTTATCCTGGGTGCGAGTCGATCCGCGTCTGCGAGCCTGGGGCTGGCTCGCGGACTGGGTTCGGGCACCTCATTCAAGTTCGTCCAGTCGCACGGTGCATCTCTCGTGAGCCGAGAGGTTTGCGGCCTCTGTCAGAGCGCTCAATTCGAGGGCTGCTCGCACGTTATCCGGGTCGGTCTTCCCCTCTGAAGACAGGCTCACCCACCGCTCAAACGGCGACGCCCCGTCGTCGGACACCCGGACTGCGCTCCATGGTCCGTTGCCCCGGTGGCGCATCCTCAGCCCGCCGCTCGGATCGTACATAAGGCTTCCTTCGGTACCGTGTATCTCTACGGAGAAAGGCGCGGAGGCTCCCACAAAGGAAGCCTCGGCGACTGCCAGAGTCCTTTTAGAGTAACGCATGGTCACAACGGAGTGATCCTCGACGGCCCTTCCGGTAAAGCGGCCATACACGGCGCTCACTTCATCGGGCATTCCGAGCAGATGAGCGGTCAGGTACAGTGGGTGAGCGCCGAAGTCTACTGTGACGCCGCCCGCTGACTGCGGGGGATCAAAAAAGCGCTCCGGCAACCATCCCCGATGGTTCGTCGTGTTCGGAAGCACCCCGTCATGGGAGACACGAACACGCAGGTAGGTCGGCTCACCGATCTTGCCGCCGTCCAGCGACTCCCGTATAGCCTGGGTGTATCCCGCGTAGAGCCTGGGCAGCGAGACAACGAAGGTCACCCCTGCTTCCTCTACCTCTGCCACGATGTTGCGGGCTTCGGACAGCCTGGGGGCAATCACCTTCTCGGTGAAGATATGTTTGCCAGCCCGGGCGGCCGTGGGAATGATCTCGCGGTGAGCGGTGGTTGGCGTGGTTACGACCACCCCGTCGATGTCCCGAGAAGAGAGAAGCTCGTCGAGGTTCTCGTAGAACGGAACGTTGCGCTGGGAAGCTTCCCTCCTGCCTCGCTCCACGTTCTCGTCCCAGATTGCAAAGATCTCCGCTTCGGGATGGCTCTTGGCCTCGGACGCGTAGTCTTGTGCGTGAACGTGCCAGAAGCTCAGGACTGCGACACGAAACATAGACAAACCTCCTCCACGATCTCCTCAACTCACTCATCGGGTTAGTTACATCTTCATTGCGAGCGCGTTCCAATCCTCGCCCGACCCGGAGGCCGGGCGCAACAACAGGGTGTCCAGAGTTATGTCCAGTTCGTCACCGTTCCAATCCTCGCCCGACCCGGAGGCCGGGCGCAACTAACCTCGCGCCAGTACGCGCCGGCGTAGATGATGTTCCAATCCTCGCCCGACCCGGAGGCCGGGCGCAACCAGTTGGCGTAATGGCGTGGACCACGACATACCGGTTCCAATCCTCGCCCGACCCGGAGGCCGGGCGCAACCAAGACGGACGGAGACGCCATTCGTGATGCCATAAAGTTCCAATCCTCGCCCGACCCGGAGGCCGGGCGCAACGGGCTTGCTGGACGAGAACCGTCCGAGGCGGCGGATGTTCCAATCCTCGCCCGACCCGGAGGCCGGGCGCAACTCCACCGAGCAGGCGTAGCGCACGTCGTAACGTTCGTTCCAATCCTCGCCCGACCCGGAGGCCGGGCGCAACCAAGAGGGTTACCAGGCATACCCAGACGATCAGGTTCCAATCCTCGCCCGACCCGGAGGCCGGGCGCAACCTTACCG
>JACCTS010000216.1 GCA_013812245.1 Rubrobacter sp. | reverse complement strand
CACGCAACCGAGCGACGAGGTGGCAAAAGGTTCCATTCTGTTCCAGAAGCCGGAGGAAAGAACCGAGGTGGAGGAAGGCTCCTCGGTGGACGTTACCGTCAGCTCGGGGCCGGAGCAGGTGGTCGTCCCCAACGTCTACGGCCTGGGCGTCATAGAGGCACAGGGGACGCTCGAAGCCGCGGGCCTGCAGGTAAACCGGAACTACCCGCGGGTAACGAGCGAAGAGCCCTTCGACACGGCCCTGGAGACCGACCCGCAGGCCGGCACGACGGTAGACCAGGGAACCTTCGTCAGCCTGATCGCCAGCGCGGGACCCGCCACGCCGACGCCGAGCCCCACCCCGCAAGCGAGCCCCACCCCGCAAGCGAGCCCCGCGCCAGTGTCCGAAAACAACGCTGAGGCCCGGCAAAACGCCCGGGAGGCCCAGCAGGAGGCGCGGCAAGACGCTCGCGAAGCGCGGCAAGACGCTCGTGAGGCTCAGCAGAAAGCCCGTGAAGACGCTCAAAAGGACAACAGCGGCAGGGGCAGCGGCGGCAACGACGGCAGCCGCAAGGGCAAGAAACAGAACTAGGCGCCGCGGAAGGTCGCGGCGGCCAATCGGGCTAAGAAATCTCTGGTGCCGTCTCTCTCGCGTAGTCCGCCAGGGCCGAGGTCGAAACCCCTTCCGGCGGGCTCACTTCCACGAAACCGTGCCGTCCGATGGCGTTCTCCGCGAGCCACTCTTCCGTCACGGGTTTCGAGCGTTCGAGATCGTAGCCCGTTTCGTGGTAAGCAGCTCTGAACTCGCCCGTGGGAAGTTCCAGGACCAGGATCGGATACCGTCCAGGCGAGCGAGCCCGGACCTTCACGATGTCTCCCGGTGAAGCCTCTGCCATACGTCAAGTCTACACGAACCCGGAAGGTCCCGGAACCGGCCATGATAAAATTTGGGGCGTATGAAGACGCCACGTGACATTCACATTCGCGGAGGGAGTTCCCATGTCAGATCCTATACCCAAAGGCGACGAAACTGAGGAACACGCCCACGAGGAAGCTGGCGAGCTCCTGCCGCACCAGCTACCACCGGAGGGCCTGCCGGAAGGTTTGATCCAACGCCGCCTCGCGCGGCTCGACACCCGCAAGGCACTGGCGGATCTCTGCAAGAGCGTGCCCGGCCTGGAAGAGATGCTTCTGCCCCGCGGCATCCAGGCCGACGCCCTGACCCGAAAGTCCGGCGGCAGCGCGCAGCTCCTGCGGGGGCTCTCGCGCCGCATCCTGCAGGACGCGGCGGCGTGGGGCGCCTTCCGCACAGCCATAGCGGAGCAGATACCGCCCGAGACCTTCGAAGCCCTGGACGACCTCTCTGTCGAGAACGTCGAGGACCTCACCGCGTTCCACACCGTCGAGGGCCTCCTCCTCGCGTCTTTAAGCGACGAAGATGAGACGGATCCGGCGGTCGTCGAGACGCTCATCGAGAGCTGGAAGCAGGAACACCAGCAGGCTGAGAAGCAGGCATCGGAGGACGCCCGCGTCAAGGAACTCGAAGAGTCGCTGGAGCGGCTGAAGAAGAACAACGAGCGTCTTTCGTTCACCTCCCGGACGGCCAACGAGCGAGCCGCTGCCCTGGCCGAGGAGGTGAAGGTCCTCACTGGCGAGCGCGAGGGCGCTTCCGAGCGCGTGAAGCGGGCCGAGGAGCGGGCGGCCTCGGCCCTGGACTCGCGGGGGCAGTTGAACGAGAGGATCTCCGGCCTGGAGCGACGCGGCACCCATCTGGAAAGGGCGCTGGAGAGCGAACGGGAGGCTTACGCGACCGCGGCCCGTCGCCTCGAAGAGCTGCACGAGGAACTGGGGCGGGTGACGGGCGAGAGGGACAAAGTCAGGGACGCCCTCAAGAACGCCCGCTTCACCGACGAGGGGTTCGGAGATCTCCTGGTCCGGGCCGTCAAGAATGAGGTGGGCGCGCTGCCGAACTCCCTGGAGTCCGCCGGCCAGACCGCCCGCCTGCTGGAGTTCATGGGCAAAGTCCTCCAGTCCCACGCCGACCTGCGCGAGCCTCGGTCTTCCTCGAACTCCGACTCAAAAGGCGGCCAGACGGATGAAGACGAAGATCCGGAGTCTTCTCCAGGTAGCCCGCCGGAAAACCGGCCCGATATCCCGTTCGACGTTTCTGATAGCGTGGATGCGGAAGCGAACGTCGAAGCGAACATCGGGGCTGCCACGACCCGCATCCGGGCCTACGCCAAGCCCCGCCCGACGCTGTCTTTCCGGGCTCTGGGGGGCGCCGGGGAGGTGGGAGGCAGCAGCCATCTGCTGGATTTCGGCACGACGCGGGTACTGGTGGACGCCGGGATCAAACCTGACGGCCGGGGCCCTGTGGCGCCGGACTTCGGGCGGCTGGACGGCATCGACGCAGCGGTAATAACACACGCGCACCTGGACCACTGCGGCGCCCTGCCGTTGCTGGTGAAGGAGCACCCGAGGTTGCCGATCTACTGCACGCCCCCTTCCGCCAGGCTCATCGTCGCCGCGCTCAACGACCACGCGGCTATGGGTGGCGGGCTGCCTAGTGGCGTCCCAATCCACGAGGTCAAGAAGCGCCTCGTTCCCACGCCGTTCGGCAAGGACCTGAAGGTTGGGGATGCCCACGTGACGCTCACCGAGAGCGGGCACATCCTGGGGGCGGCGAGCGTGCTGCTCACGTCTGGGGCGGCGACCGTTTTCCACACCGGCGACATCTGCATGGAGGACCACTTCTCCATCCCCTCGGCGCGGCTGCCGGAGGTGAGCGACATCGACCTCCTGATCATGGAGGCAACTTTAGCGGACCAGAAGCCCCAGCCGTTCTCCGAGTCCATCCGCACGATGGTGGAGGCGATCAACGAGACCACCCAGGAGCGGGAAGGGACGGTGCTCATCCCGACGTATGCGCTGGGCCAGGCGCAGGAGATCATCCTCGGCCTCAAGCACTATGGCCGCGAGTACGGCCTGGATCGGGACGTTTTCATCTACGTGGACGGCTCGGTGGTGACGACCTCGGAGAAGCTCTACGCCGAGCAACTCGGGTACATGAAGCCATACTTGCAGCACTCGGACCCGAGGGAGCTGTTCTTCTCCGAGAACATCCGGGCGGTTTCCAACGACGATAAGGCCCGGGAGCGCATCCTCGCCAACCCGTGCGCCATCATCGCCTCGCCGGTCACGATGCAGGGTGGGGCGAGCGCGTTCTACCGGAAACGCCTGGAGACGAGCCCGAAGAACGCCGTGATCCTGCCTTCCAACGCCTTCTCCTCCTATGGCGCCCACAAGGCAGAGGGCGAGGAGGAGCAGTGGCGGGTCGAGAAGGTCAGCTTCGCGGCGCACTGTACCCAGGACCAGCTCCTCGGCATCACGGAGAAGCTGACGCCGCGTCAGATCATCCTGATACACGGTTCCAGGCGCCGCATCAGCGACCTGGCCTACCGCCTCTCCCCGAATCACAAGATCCACACCCCCACCGTCGGCGAGACGGTGCGCACGGTTCTGTAGCCGAAGGCCGAGTGCTAGGAGGGAAAACGAGGCTCTGTCGGGAATGTCCTGCCCGACAAGTGGTCCGGCAGCGAGTATGGTTCGCCCGACCATCGGCGGCCAGCTCCTCCAGTGAGGGCGGCGAGGTCTATAAGGCGGCCGAGGATGCGGAGGCAGAAGCCGTTCATCACGTCGTCCGGGTCGTCCACCTTGCCGCGGGCCTTCGCCACGAAGAGGCCCTTCGTCTTCCACACGCCATCGCGGTAGACGGCGAAGGTCTGGCAGGGATCTTCTCCCGCAGCCTCCGTCCAGCCGAGGATGCGCCCGGAGTAGCCAGACGGGTCGAGGGCGTAGCGGCTGAGGTCCTCGTGCATGAGGTCCTCGTCGGTCTCCGCCGCCGCGCCCCCGATGAGCCCGAATGATACCCGAGCTTCGGCGCCGGGGGCGGCCATGGCCCGCAGCGTGAATGCACGGGCGCTGCCCTCGTTCTCCACCTCGAAGCCGGCCTGTCGGGCGAGCACAGCGTTGTGTTCCAGGCCGGCGAAGAGCCGTTCGGAGAAGCGGCGGGCCACCGCTTCGGCCTCGTGGACGAGCTTCAGGGAGCGGTCGGCGTCTTCGCGGTAGCGGCGCAGGCGGGTAAGAGCGCTCTCGTCAAAGCCCACGGCCTCAGTCCTTTGCCCAGCGGCGCAGTATGCGGTCGGTGAGGCCGGGGAACAGGGTGACGGCGGCGATGTAGACGTGATCCGGCAGCGTGACGTACACCTCCCGGCCGCCCTTCTCGGCAGCGCGGGCTATCTTCTCGGCCACCCGATCCGGCGTCACCCCCTTCGGACGCCAGCCGCGCTTCTCGTCCTTCGTGCGCCGGGAGTTGTCCCGGAATTCGGTGCGGGTGGTACCGGGATAGACGCTGGTGACTGTGATGCCCTTGTCGGCCACCTCGACGCGCAGGGCATCGGAGAGGGCGTTGAGGGCCGACTTGGTCGCGCAGTACGCGCCGACCTTGGGGATGGCGCGTTTACCGACCACCGAGGAAACGTTGATGATGCGCCCGCCGGGCCGCATGCGGGGCAGCGCGGCCTGGGTGCAGTTGAGGGCTCCGATCACGTTGACCTCGAAGACGTAGCGCAGGTCATCCGCCCGCACCTCCGCCACCTTGCCGGAGAGCCCGAGCCCGGCGTTGTTCACCAGCACGTCCACGGCGCCGAACGCGGCGGTTGTCTGTTCGATCATCGCTTCGACAGAGGCGGCGTTCGAGACATCTGTCTCAACCGTCATGACCCGTCCCCCGGCGGCGGTGATTTTCCGCTCCAACGCATCCAGCTTCTCCCTGTTGCGCGCGGCTAGCACGATAGAGGCGCCCCTTTCGCAGAGGGCGCAGGCCGTGGCCTCCCCTATGCCGCTGGATGCGCCGGTCACAACGGCTATCTTGCCTTTCAGGGTCTGCTCCACAACGCTCATGCAACGTATCTTATCCGCATATCCTGTGGATGTTTTCCGCTACTAAAGATTGTGTCCATGCATACCGATAACTTTGCGACGAACGGGACCCAAAACCACTTTGCACGTCCCCTCGTGAGGATGACAAGCTGTCGGGGCCTGAGTTCGTCGGGGGGTCGGCGCTCTCAGGGCCCCGGCCTTCTCAGGTCCTCCTCCGATATACTCCCGGCGTGGCAGGATCGAGCAACGTGCTGGTCGGGGTTACGGGAGGCATCGCGGCGTACAAGGCGCCAGGTGTGATCCGGCGCCTCAGAGAGGCCGGTCACGAGGTCGAGACGATAGCCACCGAAGCCGCCCTCCGCTTCATACCCGAAGAAACCCTTGCAATAGCGACAGGGAAGCCCGTCCACACGGCGGGAACCTGGTGGGAACAGTCGGGAAAGATCGAACATGTCGGCCTCGCCCGCTGGGCCGACCTTGTCGTCGTCGCGCCCGCCACCGCAGACGCGATGGCCCGCGTGTCCATCGGCCTCGGCGACGACCTCCTCTCCGCCACCATCCTCGCCGGCGCGGAGAAGATCCTGTGGGCCCCGGCCATGAACCCGGAGATGTGGCGCAGCCCCGCCACCGTCCGCAACGTCGAGACCTTGAAAAGCTGGGGACATGGTTTCGTTGGCCCAGCCGAGGGGATCATGGCATCCGCCGAGGAGGAGCCGGGCGTGGGGCGGCTCGCCGACGAGACGGAGATCGTGGAGGCCGTTCAGGCGGCTTTGCGCACACGCGATGTCTGAGCAGTGAACCGTGCAGGTTTTCTCCACCGGCATCCCGGCTGCCGTGAGAGCCGGTCTTCTGGTGAGCCGGGAAGTTTATCTCACGTAGAGAGAACTCCATCGTGAGACAAGCGCCGGACAACGGAGAGGTTCACGCAGATCAGGCGAAGGGCCTGGACCCAGGGGTAATTCGCTTCGCCTCGATCGCCCTGATCGCTGGTGCCGTCGCCATAGGCTCCTCACCTATCTTCGTGCGTCTGAGCGAGGTAGGGCCAGAGACGACGGCTTTCTGGCGGCTCGCCCTCGCCTTGCCGGTCCTCTGGTTGTGGGCCGGGGTTGGAGACCACCGGACGCGGGTAGCGCAACGGCCTTCAGGATACATGGATTTCCTTGCCCTCGTCCTCGCCGGACTGTTTTTTACGGGCGACATCGCCCTGTGGCACTGGTCTGTCGTCCTCACCTCCGTGGCCAACTCCACGCTGCTGGTCAACCTGGCACCGATCTTCGTCGCCCTGGGAAGCTGGCTGCTCTTTGGCGAACGGTTTACGGTTACCTTCGTAGCCGGCATGATGGTGGCGCTGGCAGGTTCGATCCTGCTGGTAGGCTGGGATCTCGCGCTGGATGCGCAGAACCTTCAGGGGGACCTCCTAGCCCTGCTCGCTGCGATATTCTACGCGGGATACATCTTGACCGTATCCCGGCTCAGATCCCGCTTCTCTACCGCCACCATCATGGGGTCAAGTGGAACGGTTTCGTGTGTGGCGCTCCTGCCCATATCCCTCCTCTCGGAAGACGATCTCTTCGCCGCTACCGTCTACGGATGGGTGGTGCTGCTGGGCGTTGCCCTCATCTCGCACGCTGGCGGACAGGGCCTCGTCACCTACGCCCTGTCGTATCTGCCGGCCGCCTTCTCCTCGGTTGCGCTCCTCTTGCAGCCAGTCGCCGCAGCGGCCCTCGCATGGGCGATCCTCGACGAGGCGCTCGGAACCTGGCAGGCACTGGGAGGCGCGGTTGTTCTGTCCGGCATCGTTCTGACGCATCGTGGCACCTACAGAAAGCGTTCTGACAAAAAGCGGCGAACCGATCCAGATCCGACAGAGCTCACTCCCGCGCCGCCAGATTCCAGCGCAGATAAGCTTTGAGCGCCTGCTCCGTGCTCGGGAAGGCCAGTTCGTCCCAGGGAAGCGCGTCGCGCGGGAAGCCCTTCACGTCCATCGTCTCGTCCAGCGGCCTCGGCTCGCCGCCGATGGCGCGGGCGGCGAACGCGGCTATCGCCGGGATCTGGCCTTCGTAGGTATATAGGCCGATGATGCCGGTCGCCTCCACCCGCACTCCTGTCTCCTCAAGTGTCTCACGTTCGGCGGCGGCCTCCGCCGTCTCGCCGCGTTCGACGAAACCGCCGGGGAAAGTCCATTTGCCGTAGCCTGGCTCGATGGCCCGTTGGATCAGGACTATCTCGCCATCAATCTCGAAAATAGCCCCGGCCACCAGCTTCGGCCCCAGGTAGAAGACGAAACCGCAGTTCCCGCACACGAGCCGCTCCGGCTCTCCATCTTTGAGGACGCGCTCCTCGAAGCGCCCGGCGCAGCGGGGACAGAACCTGTACTGGGGGGTGTTCACCTCGGAGATGGAGCCATGTGCGGCATGTTAAGATATCCGTCCATGCGGACGTAGCTCAGTTGGTAGAGCGCCAGCTTCCCAAGCTGGAGGTCGCGGGTTCGAAGCCCGTCGTCCGCTCTTTTCGTTTCCTCGATCACGACCTCGGCCATGCAGCTTCCAGTAGCAGGCCGTTGTTGTCTAGGAAGAGCGTGTTGCGAACCGGCCCGGCTTCCCCGATAGGCGTCATCTCGACGCCATTTCGCTCCAGGCGCCCCCTGAGATCCATCCCAGCCTCCTCGGCCGGGAGGGCAAATGCAATGTGATGCGGCCCGATGTTTCGGAGTCCGAACTTGTCCTCCATGTTTGACGGGTCGGAGACGGGGCGAGCTTCTGCAGCCTCGAAGAAGTGAAGGCCCCGGCTCTCCGTTCCGCCGGGCCGGACGAAGCAATGTCTGGCTTCTCCGCCACGGGCATCCTGGCCCATGATCTTACCCGCCTCCATGCCGAGAATATCCCCGTAGAAACGCAGCGTGGCATCCAGGTCCGCCGTCACCAGCGCCACGTGATGGAATCCCTGCCAGGTAATCCCCGCGCTCATACCCCAGAGTATACGCAGGAGACTAGAACGAAGAAGCGCCGGGAAAACATCCCGGCACTAGAATCGCACTCGTTAGTGGTTTCCCTAGTTGCCGTTGCTGGGACCGTTCCCCGAACTTTCGTTGCCCCGGATCTTGCGCATCAGCCACTTCGCCGGGTCGTAGAACTCGTCGGCGACGCGCTCTTTGAGCGGGATGATGGAGTTGTCCGTGATCTTGATGTCCACCGGGCAGACCTCGGTACAGCACTTGGTGATGTTGCAGAAACCGATGCCGTTGTCTTCCTTGAGGTCGGCCAGCCGGTCGGCCTCGTCCATCGGGTGCATCTCCAGCCACTGGTTCCGCACGAAGAAACGCGGGCCCGCGAACTCGGGGTGCTTGTGGTGGGTCCTCAGCACGTGGCACACGTCCTGGCACATGAAGCACTCGATGCACTTCTTCGGCTCGTAGAGGCGTTCCACGTCCTCCTCGTACATGGTGAACGGCGCCTGCTCGCTGCTCTGGAACGGTTTGATGGCCTTCGACACCTCGTAGTTCCACGAGACGTCGGAAACGAGGTCTTTGATGACCGGGAAGGCGCGCATAGGGTGGACGTGTATCTCCTCCCCATCGTACTCTTCGACGCGCGTCTTGCACAGGAGCTTGGGGCGGCCGTTGATCTCCGCGCTGCATGATCCGCAGTGGGCGGCCTTGCAGTTCCACCGCACCGCGAGATCGCCCGCCTGCTGCGCCTGGATGGCGAGCACGGCGTCGAGCACGACCATGCCCTCGACCAGCGGTATCTCGTACTCGACCTCCTGGCCGCCCTCCGAGTCGCCCCGGAAGATCTTCAGCTTCGCCGTCTTGCCGCTTTTGCCGAGCTCCTCATTCGGGACCGGCGAATGCGCCCTGGAGGTGACGTTGCCGGGGTTCTTGCCATTGCCTTCGCTCATGCTTTGGCCTTCTCCTCCTCGAATAGCGAGGCCAGGTGCTCTGGCATCGGCGGGATCTCGCGCCGCTCGATGCCGATCTCACCCTGCCCGTCCTTGGTGACTATGAAGTTGAGCTTGCCCAACTCCTCATCGGGGCCATCGTAATCTAGTCTCCACTGCGCCCCGCGCCGCTCCGTGCGCTGCATGGCGGTGCGGAGGATGATCTCGGATATCTGGATCAGATACCGGATATCCTGAGCCGTGTGCCAGCCGGGGTTGAAGAGCCGCGATCCGACGACCCTCACGTTTGGCAGCCGATCCTTGAGCGCGAGTATTTTCCCGAGTCCCTCTTTCAGGGAGTCCCCGTCGCGCATCAGGTTCGCGTGCTCCATCATGGCTTCCTGAAGCTCCTGCTGCATGAGGTAGGGGCTCTCGCCCTCTCCCCCCTTCTCCAGCGGCTCCAGCACACGCCCGATCTCCGTCAGGATCTGGGCCTCTTCGATGTCCGCCGAATGCACGCTCTCCTCGATGAACGCAGACGCGCCCTCCCCGGCCCTCCGCCCGAAGACGAGCAGGTCGGAGAGCGAGTTGCCGCCGAGGCGGTTCGCCCCGTGCAACCCGCCCGCGACCTCACCCGCCGCGAAGAGCCCTGGCACGTTGGTCGCGCACGTCTCCGGGTCGACCTTGATGCCGCCCATCGTGTAGTGGACGGTAGGGAAGACCTCCATCGGCTCGCGAGAGATGTCGATGTCGGCCAGGTTCTTGAACTGCTCGTACAT
>JACCTS010000207.1 GCA_013812245.1 Rubrobacter sp. | reverse complement strand
CTTCGGGGTCTTCCCTGTACCTCTCGTAAAGCTCCAACACGTAGCCGAGGTTCGGCCCGTAGAACTGGCTCCCTGCGCTCTTTTGCAACCGGATCACACCCTCATTTCGGTTCTTCGGGTAGGCTCGTGCAGCCCGCCGGGGAGGCGGCTGTCGCGGTGCTCTCCTGTAAGATACCCGGACACTTCAATGTCATCTATCATACCCCACCATAATGGCTCCGTACTTACCCCTGGGGGCCTGGCTCTATCCTTGCTCTCCCAACCCCTGAATAGCCAGCCTGAGATCCTCCGCCATCCCGTCGTGACCATACTTCTCAGCCTGCCTGACACCGGCTTCGTAGGATTCGCGCGCTTCCTCCTGACGCCCGAGCCGGGCGAGCACCTCTCCCAGGCGCAGGTACGCGTTGCCTTCGTCCTCGTGGGCCTGGGTGTACCTTCGCAGCACCGCTGCCTCGTCCTCGTGACGCCCAGCCTTGCCATACTCGTTCGCCAGGGCCATGAGACCTGTCGGGTTGTCCGGGTTATCCGCCAGCATCCGCTCGAAGTAGCTGATCCTGCTTCCCGCGTCCTCCATTAGACCTCCCGTAAATGTGGAACCGGTACGTTAGTATAGGACACCATGACCAACCATCGACGGGACAGAGCAGAGAAACGCCGCTTCGAGACGGACGCCGTACACGCCGGAGAAGGCCGGGCCGGAGCGGAGGAGGACAACGGGACCGGCTACTATCCGATCTCCACACCCATCTACGCCTCGACCACTTTTTCTCACCCTGACATCGAGACCACGGATCGCATCCTGGGCGGCGAGCAGGCGGGCTTCAGCTACGCCCGATACGACAACCCGACGGTCGTTGCCTTCGAGCGGGCGGTCGCGGCCCTGGAGAGCCCGGACGGTGGAGCCAGAGCTTTCGCCTTCGCCTCGGGGATGGCGGCGATGCACGCGGCGCTTGCCTCGGCGGAGTTGGGACCGGGCGCGACGGTGCTGGCGGCGGAGCAGCTCTACGGCTCGACGGCGACGCTCCTCGTGCAGGTCTCCGGCATGAACGGCGTAGAGACACGTTTCGTGGACTGCTACGATCTGGATGCTGTCGAAAAAAAGATCGAAGAGTTGAAGCCGCGAGCCTTGGTAATAGAGAGCATCTCCAACCCACTGTTGCGCGTGGCCGACGTGCCGCGCATCGCGGAGATCGCACACCGGTCGGGCGCGGCCCTGATCGTAGACAGCACCTTCGCCACTCCCTTCCTCCAGCGTCCGCTGGACCTCGGCGCGGACATCGTGGTCCACAGCGCCACCAAGTACCTCTCCGGTCACGGCGACATCACGGCGGGCGTGGTCGTCGCCGGACCTCCTTACGACGCGGCGCTGGAGCCGTTCCGCAAGCTCGTCGGCGGCACCCTTGGGGCCTTTGAGGCATGGCTCGCGCACAGGGGCCTGAAGACCCTACCGCTGCGCGTGGAGCGCCAATGCGAGAACGCGCGTGAGATCTCCGCCCGCCTCGCGGCGCACCCGAAGGTAGCGAAGGTCAACCACCCCGCGCTCGCCGATCATCCAGATAGAGATGTCGCCCGCTGTGTTCTCGAAGGCTCCGGCGGCCTCGTCTCCTTCGAACTCGATGTGGAGGAAGCCGAAGCCAGGAAAGCGGCTTTTCGGTTCCTGAACGCGCTACGATTGTGCGTCAAAGCCCCGAGCCTCGGGGACGTATACACGCTGGCGATACATCCGGCGACATCCTCGCACCGGGAACTCTCGCCCGCCCGCCGCAGGCGGCTTGGGGTGAAGGAAGCCCTGATCCGGCTTTCGGTGGGCATCGAACACCCGGAAGACGTGATCGGGGACATCGAACAGGCGCTGGAAACACTGTAGAGTCCGCGCCCGGCCGCGATAGTAGAATCAAGGCCGCATGAGGCCGCGCAGAGCCCATTTCCTCGTCCCGTTGCTTGCCCTGGCGGCGGTGTGCACCCTGGCGGCCTGCGAAGGCGGGACGATTCCCTCTGATGGGAAGCCGGAGGTGTTCGTGGCGCGGGTGGACGGAGAGATAGACGCGCGGACGGCCGAGTACGTGGGCCACGTCATCTCCGATGCCGAGAGCGCGAACGCCCGGGCGGTGGCCGTGACGCTGGACACCCCCGGGGGGCGGCTGGACTCGACGCAGGAGATAGTCGAGGACATAAGCGGCGCGGAAGATATTCCGGTCATCACGTACGTGACCCCGCAGGGAGCGCGGGCTGCGAGCGCGG
>JACCTS010000201.1 GCA_013812245.1 Rubrobacter sp. | reverse complement strand
TCGCCGCCACCGCGAACGGCCGCCGCAACGCCACCCACCTCGCGGACGCTTGGCCCGATGCTCGTCTCTACGAAGGCGGCCCGAAAGAGGCCCTCCGGCGGACATGGGTGGAGTGCGACGGGATCGTGATCTTCCTGGCCGCCGGGGCCACCGTGCGGCTCGTCGCGCCGCTGCTCGCGGACAAGCGCAAAGATCCCGGCGTAGTCTGCGTGGACGACGCTGGTCGCTTCGCCATCGCGCTCACCGGCGGGCACCGCGAGGAGAACGGGGCGAACGCACTCGCTGGACGGGTGGCCGATGCCCTGGGAGCGGAGCCCGTCATCACCACCGCCAGCGACTCCCTGAACGTCCCGACTCTCGATTCCTTCGGGACCGATCTCAGGTTCGAGATTGAGGAAGGCTCCGACCTCGCGGCGGTCGGGGCCGCGATGATCTCGGGCGAACGAGTGAACTTTGTCTCGAATCATCGGTGGCCGCTCGGTCCTTTGCCGGAGAACGTGGTGCGGGCGGACGAACCGGTGCCGCCCTTGATCCTGGTTTCAGACCGCATCGTGGACGCGCCGCATCCTTCGGTGGTCTACCGGCCGCCGTCCCTTGTCGTCGGCGTCGGGTGCAGCCGGGGAGCGGAAAGCGAGGAGGTTCTGGCTCTCATTCGCTCCGTCCTGGATGAAGCCGGGCTCTCCGAAAAGAGCATCGGCGCTCTGGCGAGCGTGGAGGCTAAGTCCGACGAGGCAGGGCTGCTGGAAGCAGCGCGGGCGCTCGGCGTCGAGGCGCGCTTCCACCCGGCGGCAGCGCTCGCGGCGATGAAAATTCCGAACCCTTCCGAGGTGGTGGAGCGGGCCGTCGGCACGCCGAGCGTGTCGGAGGCCGCGGTGGTGGCGGAGGGCGCAGAGCTTGTGGTCGAGAAACGGAAGTCCGCGATGGCGACGGCGGCCGTCGGGCGGCTGCCCGTGCGGGGCAGGCTTTTTCTCGTTGGGCTGGGACCGGGGGACGAGGCCCTGATCCCACACCTCGCCCGCGACGCTCTGGCCCGCTCGGAACTGGTCGTCGGCCTGGAGCAGTACGTGGACCGTGTCCGGCACTTGCTGCGTCCGGGCACACGGGTCTCGACGCCGCCGCTCGGGCAGGAGATCGAGCGGGCGAAACTGGCTCTGGAGGAGGCCCGTACCGGAGGGAGCGTGGCGCTTGTATCGAGCGGTGACGCGGGAGTTTACGCGATGGCCTCGCCCGCGCTGGAGCTTGCCGGGGAAGACGTGGATGTTGTTTCGGTTCCTGGCATCACGGCGTCGCAGGCCGCGGCGTCGCTGCTCGGGTCGCCGCTGGGGCACGACCACGCTTCGATCAGCCTCTCCGATCTGCTCACGCCGTGGGCCGTGATCGAAGCCCGCCTTGAGGCTGCCGCTGCTGGTGATTTCGTCCTCACCCTCTACAACCCTCGCTCGAAGGGCCGCGACTGGCAGCTCGGGAAGGCGCGGGAGATTCTGCTTCAGCACCGCTCCCCTGAAACTCCGGTCGGCGTCGTCCGGGAAGCGTACCGGCCGGAACAGAGCGTTTCGATTACGGACCTCGCATCGCTGCGCCCAGAGAGCGTGGACATGCTCACCACCGTGGTCGTGGGTAGCTCTCGCACGGAGGTTCGGGCTGGCAGGATGGTCACGCCCCGGGGATACGAAGTTTGAGCGTCTTCGCCGTCACGGACGCCTGCGCGGGCTGCGGGAACTGCATCCGCACCTGTCCGGAACGCGCGATCATGCCATCGCCCCCTGATCATACCTCGCCCCTCGTCGTCCTCGAAGACCGTTGCACGGGCTGCGCCGAGTGCGCCGAGGTCTGTCCGGTCGAAGCCTGCGTCGAGGTCGTAAAGATGGCGGAGGCCCGATGAGGCGCGTGCATTCCATAGAGGCCGAGAGCTACCGCATCTTGCGCGAGCTAGTGGACCTGTTGAGTCTGGGGCCGCTCTCGCGGGCCGTGGCGGAGCGCGTGATCCACGCTTCCGCCGATCCCGAGTACGCAGACACTCTGGTTCTGGACGAAGCGGCCCTGGAAGGCGGCCTCGAAGCCCTCCGCAATGGCGCGCCGATCGTGACGGACGTGGGGATGGTGGCCGCCGGGATCACCGCCCGGAACACACTCTGCTTCGTCTCCGATCCTCGTGCGAAGGAACTTTCGGACCAGATCGGGACCACGCGTTCGGCGGCCGGGTTTCGGATCGCGGCGCAGGAGGTCGGCGAGAGGGCCGTGTGGATCGTCGGGAACGCGCCGACGGCGCTCGTCGAGTTGATGGAGATGGATGTTCGCCCGGTCCTCGTGGTCGGCCTGCCAGTAGGGTTCGTGGGGGCGGCGGAGTCCAAAGAAAAGCTCGTCTCCAGCAGGTTGCCGGCGGTGGCGAATCGTGGCCCCAAGGGCGGTTCGGCCGTCGCGGCGGCTGCCGTCAACGCCTTGTTGTATTTCGAGGAGGGATAGTGACAGTATGCGCTCCACCGTTGCCTGGTGTGCGGACTGAAACAGTAAGAGCCGTTGTGGGGGAGCACGAGTGTATGACCTCTTTCGATATCTGTTCTTACTGCGGTACTACGTTCGGCTACCAGGATGCGACACCTGTTGCTGTACAGAAGCAACGAGCACGATGACTCGCTGGAGGCGCGAGATGGTTCGAGCCAAAAGAAAAACCAGCGAACTGGAGCCTGTGGGAACAACTGGAGAAAGTTTCCAGAAGATCATCCGAGAGAGGGAAAATAGCGTGCAAAATTATTCGGTAAACGGCAAACCACCGGCGCTCCTGATCTTGGGCCACGGGAGTCGTGATACACACGGGGAGGAGGAGTTCCACGAACTGGTCTCGCTGGTGCGGAAGCGGAGCCCGTCCCCCCTGGTCGAGGGCGGGTTCATCGAGCTGTCGCGGCCCCCGATCTCCGAGTGCGTGGACCGGCTAGTTGAGGACGGGGCGCGTGATATATCCGCCGTCCCCCTGATGCTCCTCGCTGCTGGTCACGCCAAGAACGATATCCCGGCGACCCTGGTGCGCGAGGGGACCAATCACCCCGAGGTCCGTTTCCGCTACGGGCGCGCCCTGGGAGTACGCCCCGAGCTGCTGGGGCTGATGGACAAGAGGATCTCCTCGGTTGTCCCCGAGGAAGAGAAAGGGGATACGGCCGTCCTCATCGTGGGCCGGGGCTCCTCAGATCCAGACGCCAACTCGGACCTGTACAAGATCTCACGCCTCCTCTACGAGGGCCGCCCCTATCCGATTGTCGAAACCGCCTTCGTCAGCCTCGCCTCCCCGAAGGTGCCGGAGGCCCTGGATCGCCTGCGAAGGCTCGGCGCCCGGCGCGTCGTGGTGTTCTCGTACTTCCTGTTCACCGGCGTCCTGGAGGAGCGCATAAGGGAGCAGAGCGAGGCGTTCGCCGACGCGAACCTCGACCTCGAGGTTCGCTACGCGGGCTACTTCGGGCCAACTGAGGAGGTCGCGGATCTCGTCCTGGCCCGCCACCGCGAAGCGGTCTCAGGTGACATCCGTATGAATTGCGACGTGTGCGTCCACCGGGTCGCCCTGCCCGGCTTCGAGGAGAAGGTCGGCGCTACGGCCACGCCCCACTACCATCCAGACGAGCCTGGACACGACCACGGTCACGGGCATCACCATCACTGAGGCGCGGAGATGAGCCTGGAAGATCGCGTCATGGAGCTGGCCGAAGATGTGGAGCCTGCCGATCCCTCGGCCGCAAAGACCGCCCGGGAACGGCACCTGGCGCTTGCCAAGCCGCCGGGAAGCCTGGGCCGGCTGGAAGAGGCGGGGGTGAAGCTCGCCGGGATGGCCGGGGAATGCCCGCCACCCGTGCCGGAAAACCCGGCGGTTGTGGTGTGCGCCGGGGATCATGGGGTTCTCGCGCGCGGTGTTTCGCCGTGGCCGCGGGAGGTGACGGCGGCGATGGTCCGTAACTTTTGCTCAGGGGGCGCGGCGGTCAACGCGCTCGCCCGCACGGTTGGGGCGCGCATCAGCGTGCTCGATGTGGGTGTGGCCTCGGATCTGGATCGGCATCCGATGCTGCGGGCGGCAAAGGTCCGTCGGGGTACGGATGACCTGAGCCGGGGGCAGGCGATGGGGCGGGAGGAAGCTGCGCGGGCGGTGATGGCAGGGGCCGGTGTGGCGGAGGAGTTGGTCTCCAGCGGGGGCGTTGACCTGCTCGTCACCGGCGACATGGGCATCGGCAACACCACCCCGGCCGCGTGCCTCATCGCAGCCTTCACCGGGCGATACGCGGAGGAGGTGACGGGCCGGGGAGCCGGCATAGACGATGCCACGCTGGAGCTCAAGATCCGGGTGGTAAAGGAAGCCCTCGAACTGCACGCCGCGGAGCCGGGAGACCCTATCGGAACGCTCGCCACCCTGGGTGGATTGGAGCACGCGGCGCTCGTGGGTGTGATCCTGGCCGGCGCCGTCTACGGCGTCCCCGTCGTCCTCGACGGTGTCGTCTCGGGCTCCGCTGCTCTTGTAGCCCGCGCGCTCGCCCCGGCCTGCCTGGACTACGTGATCTCCGGCCATCTCTCCACGGAGCCCGGAGCCCGCATCGCGCTGGAGAGCCTCGGCCTCTCGCCGCTTCTGAATCTGGAGATGCGTCTGGGGGAGGGAACCGGCGGACTGCTCGCCGTCCCACTGGTACAGGCCACCGCCCGCGTGCTCGGGGAGATGGCGACGCTGGAGGAGGTGGGGCTCGAATGATCACGGTGCTGCTGCTGGCGGTGATCCTGTTCGGCGTCGCCTGCGTCGTCGTGGGCCTCACCGTTCAGGGGATGAGGGCACTGGCGGTCTCCGGAGGAGCGGTTCTGGTCTTCGTGGCCTCCTGCCTCGTCTGGCTGCTATTACTTGGCCTGGGCGTCGTAGGCGTTGTCGGCGTCGACGGTCCCGTCGGGCGCGCGTTGAGCTCGGGCCTGGAAGGACCCTGGATACTGTTGCCGCCCCTGCTGCCAACCGCCGCGTTCGTGTTCTTTTTCGTCTTCCTGGCCCGGCAGGCGTGATGGCGTGCTGACCCTGGAGGCCCTGGAGGCGCTCGGGAGCCCGCTCGCGGCGCGGGTCGAGCTTCACGAGGAAATCGGCTCCACCCAGCAGCGAGCCCTGGATCTCGCCCGCGAAGGCGCCCCGAACGGCACGCTCGTAGTCTCGAAGGTGCAGACCGGCGGGCGCGGAAGGCTGGAACGGCGGTGGGGATCTCCGTCGGGCGGGCTCTGGATGTCGGTCGTGTTGAGGTTGGATCTTGCCCTCCGCCTCGCTTCCCGCGTCACGCCGGCCGCCGCGGTCGGCGTGGCGAAGGCTTTGCGGGGATTTGGGGTGGACGCCCGCATCAAATGGCCCAACGATATCCTTGTGGGCGGAGCCGGCGGAAACAAGATATGCGGCATTCTCGCCGAGTCCGGCGGGCGGCCTCCCGGCAACTTCATCGTCCTCGGCGTCGGCGTAAACGCCAACGTGGACCCGCGAGACCTCGAAGCCCCGCTACGAAACGTCACCACCATGCGCTCCGAACTGGGCCACGACGTGGACCTCCTCGAACTACTCGAAGCCGTGTTGTCGAAGCTGGACTTCGAGCTGAGTAGACTCCACGACTTCGCATTCGTGCTCGACGACTGGCGCGCCCTCGACTGCACTATCGGCAGACGTGTGCGCGTTCAGCGATTCGGAGAGGTAGTGGAAGGAACGGCCGCCGATCTCGGCCCCGAAGGGCAACTCGTGATCCGGACGCAGACCGACGCTGTCGAAATCTTCGAAGGGGATGTCGAGCACCTCCGTCAACAGGACTCGTGAAATTCGAGACCGGCCGGCAGAGAGGTGGCGTCAGGATTGGAGTTCTTCCGCAAGCATGTCCATCAGCAGCCCGTCGTGCCAGACGCCGTCGGGACCGCGTTCGTAGTTGCGCATGATCCCGACCCTGCGGAAGCCCGCGCGCTCGTAGGCGCGGATCGCGGCCGTGTTGTCCGCCGCCGGGTCTATGGTGAGACGATGGTGGCCGCGTTCTTCGAAGAGGTAGCGGGCGAGGACCTGGATAGCCTCCGTGCCCAACCCTCGTCCATGGTGGGACGTGGCGAGGAAGATGTCCATACCAGCGTGACGGTACATCGGGTCTTCCTCCTCGTGGTACTGGATGGCCCCGACCACCTCACCACCAATCTCGATGACGAAGCCTTCTTCCGCTTCTATGAACTGCTCGCCCACCTCTTCCTCGATGTCGTCGAAACCCCACCGATAGGAGATCTCGGGCTCGTTTCGGATGTGGATCAACTTCTCCGCATCCTCGGCGTGGCCAGGGCGTAGCAAAACGCGCTCTCCCCGTAGAACGACCAAGCGGGCTTAACGCTCCTTTCCGTTGCGGGTCATCCGAGCCCCTTCGGCCTTCCGGCCTGAAACGTATGTTCGATCCAACCGACAGCGTATTCGGCCAGCCCCCGCGCGTCGAACAGATAGCTTGTTGACTCGCCGACTGGCCCGCTCTTCCCGCTTCCCGCCGCAAGCGCCGAACGCGCGATGTGCTCGACGTAGTCCCCTTTGCCCAGGATGTTCTCGTATGGCAGGGCTCCGTGCTCGGTGTCTATGTCCGAGAAGGTACGCCACACGCGCTCGTCCTCCACTGTGATGGGCATGCTGTAGGTTACGCGGCGCTTGCCCGGCACGTCGGCGATGGCCTCGGCGTGGTGAACGAGCGTCACGGTTTCGAGTGGCGCCCCGAGGAGCGCGACCCGGCCGCCGAACTCGGCCAGCCGGGCGTACGGCGTGCCATCTCCGTAGGCGTCGTCGTACGGATGATCGGCGGTGATCTCTCCAGCGAGAGGACCGACGGCCGCCACGCCCGCTTCGGGATGCCCGCTGTGCAGCGCTTCCGGCCAGATTCTCAGGGCTTCGGGGACGCGGCCGTGATCGCGGCTGGAGAGGGCGACGCGCGGGTCATATGCCGGGTGTTCTTCGACGTAGATCCGCTGTTCCTCATCGTTCAGCCCATCGAGGTCGTCCGGCGGCGCGTCCTGCCAGCCGGTGTACGCCACGAGCGTCCCGTCCGGCCCCACGGCGTCGAGCAGGGCGCGCACCACGGTCTCCGCGCCACCGGCGACGTGGCCGAGGTCGGACATCTGGCAGTGGACCATGACCACCCCGCCGGGTTCCACCCCGAGTTCTTCAAGGTCTCGAACGAGCCGCGAACGTGCAACGAGCATGCCCCACACGGTAGCAGGAGCGCCGGGGTGGCGCCCTACGGAGAGGTTTCCGATGAGAGGCGCAGGTCTTCGTGAATCTCTCCGAACTGCTCCAGCGCCGCTTCCAGGTTCTCCGCGATCTCGGCCGCTATGACGTCCGGCGGTTGCAGGTCTTCGGAACCTTCGAGGCTCATGTCCTTGAGCCAGAAGATGTCCAGGTTGGCCTTGTCGCGGGCTGCCAGCTCCTCGTAGTCGAAGGCCCGGAAACGCTCGGACTCCTGCCGCTCGTGCCGGTCGCCGGGGTTGTATAAGGAAACGAAGTCGCGGAGGGCGTCGGCGCCCAGGGTGTTTTGCTTGAGCGTGAAGTGCTGGTTGGTGCGGAGGTCGTAGATCCAGAGTTTCGTAGTCCACGGCGTCTCGCTCGCGGGCTTGCGCTCGAAGAAGAGTACGTTGGCCTTGACTCCCTGGGCGTAGAAGATGCCGGTCGGGAGCCTGAGCAGGGTGTGAACGTCGTACTCGCGCAGGAGCCTGCGCCGCACCGTCTCCCCGGCTCCCCCCTCGAAGAGCACGTTGTCCGGCACCACGACCGCCGCCGTGCCCTCGATCTTCAAGAGGCTCTTGACGTGCTGGAGGAAGTTGAGCTGCTTGTTGGAGGTGGTGGCCCAGAAGTCGTCGCGTTCGTAGGTCTGGCTCTCGCTCGCGGCCCGGCCGTCGGCCCCGAGCACGGTGTACGAGCTTTTCTTGCCGAAGGGCGGGTTGGTGAGCACCATGTCGTAGCGGGCGGAGCCGAGCGAACGTAGGCTGTCGTCCGCCGTGACGGGACTCTCCGCGCCGCCGATGCCGCGCAGGTACAGGTTCATGGCGCACAGCCTCACCACACCGTCCACTATGTCCACGCCGCGCAATGCGCCCTCGCGCTGGAACCGCTTCTGGTCCCGGTCCAGCGTGTTGTTGTCCCCGACGTAGTCGTGGGCAGCGAGGAGGAAGCCTCCGGTGCCGCAGGCCGGGTCGCAGATGGTTGTGTCCGGGCCTGGGCGCATGGCCTCGACTATGGCCTCGATGAGCGGGCGGGGGGTGAAGTACTGGCCCGCGCCGCTCTTCACGTCGGCGGCGTTGCGTTCGAGCAGGCCCTCGTAGATGTCGCCC
Organism: Rubrobacter sp.; assembly: GCA_013812245.1. Lineage (GTDB taxonomy): Bacteria > Actinomycetota > Rubrobacteria > Rubrobacterales > Rubrobacteraceae > JACDGB01. The sequence continues at coordinate 7,986 of JACCTS010000201.1, read as the reverse complement.
TTCACGTCGGCGTCTATTTCAAGCCACGTCTCGCCGTCCATTAAGGAGATCAAACGCCGCAGTTTCGCCGGGTCCTGTATCTTGTTCTGCGCCTTGCGGAAGATGGTCCCGAGCATCCCCGGCTCCCGGCCCAACTCTTCGAGGAGGTGACGGTAGTGGACCTCTAGCTCGTCGCCGTCCTTCCCGGCGAGGCTCTCCCAGCCGTAGCCGTCCGGGATGGGGCTCTCCTCGTGCAGCAGGGTGCGCCCCTCGTGGGCCATCTTGAGGAAGAGGAGGTAGGTGATCTGCTCCACGTAATCCCCGTAGCTCACCCCGTCGTCGCGTAGGACGTGGGCGTAGTTCCAGACCTTGTTGACTATGGCGGGAGCCCTCGATTGCATGCCCGCATACTACCGCAGGCAAACCAGGATCACCGCGCCGCAAACGCGGGGCCCTGGATGTGAACTTGGCACATCTGGCGGTTTCGTGGCCGTCCGATGAGGGTAGTTTCAGACCTGTTTTAGAAGGCGATTACGATTCATAAAGGAGTCAGGATGACCGTAAGCACGATACCAGGCATTACGCTAAACGATGGCAACACCATCCCGCAGCTCGGCTTCGGGGTATTCCAGATAGACCCGGAGGACACCGCCGAGGCGGTGAGCGAGGCACTCAGTATCGGCTACCGTCACATAGACACGGCGGAGATGTACGGCAACGAGAAAGAGGTCGGCGAGGCCCTCAAGGACTCCGGCCTCGACCGCTCCGACATCTTCGTGACTAGCAAGCTCAACAACCGCTTCCACGAGCCCGACGACGCCCGCGCGGCGTTCGACACGACGCTCTCGGACCTCGGCTTCGACTACGTGGACCTGTTCCTGATCCACTGGCCGCTGCCCACGCGCTACAACGGCGACTACGTGTCCACCTGGAAGACGATGGAGGAGTTCAAGGGCGACGGCCGCGCCCGCTCCATCGGCGTTTCCAACTTTCAGGTAGATCACCTTGAGAAGCTGGCCGCCGAGACCGATACGGCGCCAGCCGTCAACCAGATCGAGGTTCATCCCTACTTCACCAACGAGACCGTGCGCGCCTACGGGCAGGAGCACGACATCGTCACCGAGGCGTGGTCCCCGATCGCGCAGGGCGGGGTACTCGAAGACCCGGCGATCACCGCGATCGCCGACAGGGTCAACAAGACCCCCGCCCAGGTCGTGCTGCGGTGGCACATCCAGCGCGGCGACATCGTATTCCCCAAGTCGGTGACGCCGTCGCGTATACAGGAGAACTTCGAGCTGTTCGACTTCGAGCTCGGGGATGACGAAGTGGCGGAGATCTCCGCGCTCGACCAGGGCGAGGAAGGCCGCACCGGCCCGAACCCCGACACGATGGACATGATCCCAAGCTAACCCGAATACACACTTCGCAGCAATAGCACGACACGGAGCCCGACGGGAATCTCATTTCCTGCCGGGCTCCATAGCGTGCTGTCGCTGGCTTGGTCGCTTCCCAGGCGTTTGCAGATCCTCACTTTTCACTAGCCTGTTGAACGGCCCGTGCCATTTCACATAAAGGTGTTGTCGCCGAGACCGGCACGTTCGGTGAGCACCGTCAGCCTTTCCATCCCGCACATCAGCCTCCAGGTGGCCACTCGATTCATAGTAGGCTCTAGTTGTGAGGGAGTTGGAGGTCATTTGTGGAGGAATTACAGCACCTGTGTGACGCCACTGTAGCGTAGCTCCGGCAGAGTCGGGTATACTCACGATGTGCGCTAATATGCACCTAGTGGACCATTGGGAGGATGGGCTGCGAAAGGCTGACGACATGAGGACGATCCTATTTAAGGCAACTACCGAGCCGGATTTGGAAGATGGAGGCTACATCGCCACCACTCCAACACTTCCAGGCGTCGTTGGTCAGGGTGAGACCGAAGCCGAAGCCGTAAGGGACCTGCAGGTGGCTCTCGATTTTACCCTTGAAGACATGGCACTCAGCGGCGAAGAGCCGCCCGAGGACGACGAATCGGCGCGAGGCTTGCCAACCATTGACGATATCGCACCCCGCGCTTACCGGGCAGAATTGGCGGTCTAAAGGGCGGATGCCGAAGCTTCCCGTCGTATCCGGGGCGGAGGCCATAGCCGCTTTCGAAAGCGTTGGGTACGAGCGGGCAAGAACAAAGGGCGACCACGTAAGGTTGAAGTGTAGTGGCCGGGCTTCGCTTACCGTTCCTCTGCACGATCCTGTGAAGAGGGGATTGATTCGGGATGCCGGTATGAGTGTCGAAGAGTTCTGCGAACACTTGTAGCATAGAGGATACGTTGACGCTCCCGAGAAAGCGGGGAGGGCTTTGTCGTAGGCTAGAGCTAATCGGGCAGAATATGGCGGCTATGAAAGAGATCAAGAGTTGGAGTGAGATCCCGGAGTTCGCTACCGAGGACGAGGAACGCGAGTTCTGGGACACGCACTCGATAAGCGCGGAGCTTTCGGAGGACTTCGACCGTCCGGCCCGCGGACCGATGGCGCGGAAGCTACGAGACATGACGTTGCCAGACCTCGACGAAGAGACTCTCCGGCGACTGCTGGAACTAGACCGGATGAGACAGGTGGACCCGCGAGAATTGGCGATACGATTCATCACGGAACGGCTCTACGAAGAGGAGAAGCGGGCCGGAATACTCTAGCTCCGGATCTACTCCTCCATCCAGTTCTCTACTTCGAGGCCGGGGATTCGCCGGAAGTGCCGTTCGTTGCCGGTGATCACCTTGAGGTCACGCGTCAGGGCGATGGCGGCTATCCTCATGTCGGCGTCGCCTATGGGTGTCCCCTGCTCTTCGAGGTCCGCCCTGACCTCTCCGTAGCGACGGGCCGCGGAGGCGTCGAAGGGCAGGACGGGTAGTTCGGACACGAGCGTGCCTTCGATCCGCTCCAACAAAGCTTCGGCCCGGTTCGAACGGTGCGCCCCGTACACAAGCTCTCCAAGGGTGATGCTCGATGTGAACTGTTGCTCCGGCGGCACCCGGACCAACCTGGCTATCAACGCGCTCGACGGCACGCGCTTCATGAGGTTGCTCAGAATGTCGGTATCGAGCAGATACGTCAAGCTTCAAGGTCCACCGGACGCCCGGTGTCGCGCTCGCGGGCGGCGTAGATGTCCTCCAGCATCGCGTCGATCTCCGCGTCTTCCGCGAACTCGCCCCAGGCCCCCACCAGGGCCAGCGCCCCGCGCCGGCTCGAGCGCCGAGAAGCGTCCCCCCGCTCACCTTCCAGACTCTTCAGGTCCTCGACACCCACCAGCGCGGCGAGCGGCTTCCCACGCCGCTCTATGAGGAAACGTTCCCCACCATATCCGGCCCGCGCCATCAAAGCCGAGAGATGCGCCTTCGCCTCGGTCGCCCTCACCACCTTCATCGCCCCACCACCTCTATCGCCCAACGGGTCATTCTGACCATTTTACAGCCTCACGCGCCCCTCGAAGAAGGGGGAGGTGGGTGATCTGCTCGACGCAGTTCCCGTGCCTGACCCAGCAGTTGGATGGCCTCGGCGTCCAGGTCTTCCGGCATATACCACTTGACCGCCACGCTGGTGGCCATGACGAGGCGGCGAGGCCCGTCTTTGCTCAAGAGCGCGAGTCGCGGTCCCGGCGGATGATCTCGGTCGAGTCAGAAAAACGGTAGCCTATGGCCGCGAGGCGGTCGTGGATCTCCCTTGCGCGCCGTGTCCTTTACGTCCTCGGGCCGGGGTTTGCGGCTGGGCTTGAGTGGGATTTTTCGATCTGTCATCGTCGCTCCTCATTCGCACTTTCGCACAGGTGTTGTCTTATGCTAGATCAAACGCCCCTGCGCCCCGCCATCGCTCTTCGCCCGGCACACCTTCTTGTGGAGCTTCTGATTCGGGCCAGCACGCGCCAGCCAGTAAACGCCAAAGGATAGTACCGTGGGCTGTTGTAGACTGTGGAGGAACCGAAGGGAGTATCGAAGATGGCCAGGAGAACCGAAAAGCGGGACCAACGCAGGGAGCAATCGCGGCGAAGGGACCCACATACGCCTGGCCCAGCCGGCAAGAAGCGCAAACCGCGTGGGGCGCTATTTCACAGCGGAGACTCCACGCTGGCGAAGCGGCTTGAGGAAGAAATCTACCGCTCTGAGCTTTGACGCTCATCGTGGACGCCGGCGGTCTCTTATCGATCTTCGATAGCGCCCAGGACGACCACGAACTGTTCCTCGAAGCTGTACAGGCCGCCAGCGAACCCCTCGTCGTTTCTCCGATCGTGCTGGCGGAGTTGGACCACTTTATCCTCGACCGCCTGGGACGTAGGCAAGAGATCGCCGCCATCGAAGAGATCGAGGCCGCCTATCAGGTCGAGCGGATAGAGGATGAAGATCTGGCGCGGGCGCGGACCCTGCTCACCCGCTACGCTGACCTGACGACCTTCGATCTGGCCGATGCCTCATGCGTGGTGTTGGCGGAGCGGCACGACTGCTTCGATATCCTCACCACGGATCAGCGCGACTTCCGTGCGGTCACCGGCCGCGACGGACAGTATTTTCGTATCCTGCCCTACGATCTGTAGCCAGTGAAGTTCTGGATTCCTAAAAGATAGACGGTCGTTCCCACCCTCTGCCTTGCTCGCGTTCCCTGCTAGATCAAATGCCCCTGCGCCCCGTCATCGCTTTTCGCCCGGCACACCTTCTTGCGGGGTTTCGGCTTCGCGGCCTCACGCTCCGCCCTGATCCGGGCGAGCAACGCGCCAGCCGGTTCGTCCTCCGGGCTATGTCCGCCAGACGCGGGTGCCCATGACATCGAAGTGATGATCGTAGGTCCACACCGGTGCTTCGAGCCTGTGGCTCACTTCGGCCAAAATCGCGTCGGCCAATGAGATGTCCTGGTCCGGGTAGCGCAAGACGCGCCTGATGGCTCCCCTGTGATCATCCTCGGTCGGGGTGACGAAGATCGCGGTTCGGGACAGATCTTCCAGAAAGGCGTGGGTCCGGTTCAGCCCGAGCTTGCGGAGTACCAGACCGTAGGATTCCTGCAACGTGGCGTAAGGGACGAACATCTTGAGGCCCTCTACTTCGATTAGATCCTGCTCTTCCAGCGACCTGTGGTGACGAGAGTCATCGGGGTCGGTCGCGGCGTATAGCGGTCCCGTGTCCGCGAGGACAACGCCTCTCAAGCGTCGCCGTAAAGATACTTGTCGTGATTGATGCTGACCTCGGAGAGACCGCTGCCCTTTTGGGCTGGTCTGATCTTGAGGTACCTGTCCATACGATCCAGTTCCTCCTGGGTCAGGTCTTCGAAATGGACGATCTCGCCAAGCCACGCAGGGTCTTCTGCGACGGGCTCCGGACGAGCGCGAGCGCGTTCCACGTACCAGCGCTCGGCCTCTTTGCTGTCCTCGAAGCCTAGCACCACGCCCGCCCGCTCCAGGCTCAACCTGCCCTCACCCACCAGGAGCAGCAGTACGCCCTCCAGCGCCTCGCGCTCTGGGTTGGGGCCGAGTGCCTCGATTATCTCATCCGGCAACGTGAGCTTCATGTCCATGACCTTCATTCTATACCGGCTCCGGGAAGGCTAGATCAAACGCCCCTGGGCCTCATCGGCTTTGCCTTACGCCTGCTCCCGGCCTTCTGTTTCGCGGCCTCACGTTCCGCCCTGATCCGGGCGAGCAACGTGCCAGCTCGTGTGTCATCCGGGTTCCGCGGAACCAACTCGCCTGAAAAGGCTTGCCCGCAGGTAATGAAAGTCCGGTTTGTGGTGCTCTTGTCAGTCTAACTTTGAGTAACTTACGATGCGGAGATCCGGCTCCGTCGCAATGTCGAGGATGGCGAAGAGACCGTCGCTGGTACGAGAAACCTCTACAAGCAGCATCCTGCCCTCATCGTATACGGAGTCGACGACACCGGCATCGCCAGCCCGAATGCCGATCTGCGGAATCGACTCGGGTATGCGGATGGTGTCCATCTCCTTGTACGTCTTCGGCGTGCTTGTCATAGTCGCGTCATCGTACCGTATCAGGGCCGTACGATAGCCGTTACCAGGTGTGGATACTCCTCGTCAGGCTCCTGCGCCCAGGCTGTAATCTCCCATTTGCGGGCTATCCGGCGCCTGCCCGAGATGTCCTCGCGCAGCGCCCTCGGCTCGGTTTCCTCGATTTCTGCTTTGACGAGTTGCTCCCGGATCAACCGTTCGAGCAATGGCCCGTTCCCCGGTCCGAGTCCGAAGGTACGCTGCCAACCCCTTGCCTTGCTCTGGTTGGCGGGATGGCCGGGGTTGAAGAGGTACGGGTCGAACTTGTTCTGATCCACCGTACCGCGCTGGAACCACTCATGATCCGGCCTTCGGGATCATCCGATCCCCTGGGACGGCCCGTCTCGTCCACCTGAACCTCCGCCGCTGCTTCCGCATTCTCCTGCTCCGCCATCCGTGGCGCTACCCTAGATCAAACGCCCCTGGGCCTCGTCGTCCCTTCTGGCCCTCCGCTTCCGGGGCTTTCGCTCGATAGCCTGGCGCTCTTCCCTGATCCGGGCGAGCAACGCGCCAGCTGGTTCGTCATCCGGGTCCTGTGGCACCAGCCCGCCGGAGAACGCCCGCTTGAGGATGGACCGGCGCAGCCCGCCGGCCTGCTTGAGGTTCGCCTCGACCGTCGCCTCCAGCTTGTCCACCACGGAGAGGCGGCGTTCGACCTCCTCGACGATGAACTTCATCTCTTGCGTTGGAGGAAGTGGAATAGGTGCGGCTTCGATTGTCGATTGGCTAATTTTGGGCATACTGCCCGAGATTCCTCGCGCGGACTTCTTGAAATAACTCCTCGCGTGAGTGGATTGCAGAGCCAACTCCACGTAGCTCGCAGGCACTCCGTCCAGAATACGTGCTCGAATAAGAAGGTCGGGAAATATCGCGAAGTGACGTTCGCCCGTATATAGCTGCGCTGTTCCCACGAGTTCGGGAGTGTTTGAACGCTCTATAAAGATATCGCCGGGCTCAAGCCACAGGTCCGAGACATGATTCGGATCGGCTCCTGTTAGCTTCGTGTTTGCTTCCGAAAAATCGCCAACCGTTACTGCTGTGAGGGTGAGTGTTCTAACTTTCCCATCCTTGTCAGCCTTTGCAGAATGTCCGTTTCGCAATGGCTCTTTGAGGAATTGCGATAGGTTGGCCCACTCCCACCCGTCCGGTAGCGCGGGCAGGTTCGAGGTGTCGGGGGAGGCTGGCTCCTTGTACTTCTTGCCCACGAATTTCTCTCGACGCTCACGCAAGATCCTCTCCAGCAACTCCGAGGCAGGCTCCAGCCCGTCCCGGTGCGCCTCGCGCCACTTGCGGCTGAGTTCCCCTTCGACCGCCGCCTTCAGCACCGACCGGCGGTAGCTCTTGAGCAGAACTTGGGTCTGTTTCAGGGATCGTACTCCCGCGTCCAGCTTCGTGAATAGCTCCTCGATCTTCTCCACGATGCGGCGCTGTTCGTTGAGGGGCGGCAGAGCAACTGGTTGAGTAAATACGTCTGAATCTCTGACAGCCGGATAGCTTGTCCCTCTTTGCTTGGCGTTGAGAGGCTCAAGGAATTCATCTGTCTGTACCAGATGGAAAAGATACTTGTCTGCAACTTCGGGAGTCGAACGAATGACCGTGAATCCAGTGGAAGCGATCTGATTGCCGTACTCTCGGGGAACCTGCGCTATGTTCTTCAAGTAAGTACGGACAGTGGAGAATAGTACATCTCCCGCTTGCACAAGCTGTCGTGCGCGTGACGGTGCGTCCGCTCCGCTATAGATTTTCGGCTTTACGATCTTCTGCGTAGAATTATCTATCGCTGCTATGTCCAGATATGTGAAGATTTGCTCTGGCTCATCTTTCGGATTGACCTTCTCAACTCTCGCACAGATTTCACCTAGCGTTGTCGTAACCCAGGTGTCGGGAAGCGTTTCGTTGTCCATCGTCTGTCGGGAAACGGTGTCCGTCACGCGGCTAGCTCCTCGTTCAGTTCGTCGAGCAGCTTTGGAAGCTCAGGCC
>JACCTS010000180.1 GCA_013812245.1 Rubrobacter sp. | reverse complement strand
GATGATCTCGGCCCCAGCCCTTTTGACGCCGGTGAGGGCCTCAAGCACTGCGGACCGTTCGTCCAGCCAGCCGTTTCCAGCCGCGCCTTTGACCATAGCGTACTCGCCGCTCACGTTGTATGCGGCGACTGGGAGATTGGTCGTCTCCCGCACCCGCCGGATCACGTCCAGATAAGGTAGCGCGGGCTTGACCATCACGATGTCCGCGCCTTCCTCAACGTCCAGTTCCGTTTCGACCAGCGCCTCGCGGGCGTTGGCCGGGTCCATCTGGTAGCTCCGGCGGTCGCCGAAGCTCGGCGCGCTCTCGGCGGCCTCGCGGAAAGGTCCGTAGAAGGCGGAGGCGTACTTGGCGGCATAAGCCATGATCGGGATGTTCTCGAACCCCTCGCGGTCCAGCTCCGACCGGATGGCCGCGACCCGCCCGTCCATCATGTCCGACGGGGCCACGATGTCGGCCCCAGCCTCCGCTTGGCTCGCGGCCGTGCGCGCCAGAAGCTCCAGGCTCACGTCGTTCATGATCCGGCCCGTGTCCTTCTCCACGACCCCGCAGTGTCCGTGGCTCATGTACTCGCACAGGCACACGTCGGTCACCACGATCAGCTCGGGCATAGAGTCCTTGATCGCGCGCGTCGCGAGCTGGACTATGCCTTCGGGATCGTATGCTCCACTCGCGGCCTCATCCTTGTCCGCAGGGATGCCGAAGAGCAACACGCCCGGTATACCGAGTTCGTGCGCCCGCTTCGCCTCTGCAACGGCGTGGTTTATGGAGAGCTGGAAGATCCCCGGCATCGAAGGGACCGGCCTCCTCACGTCCTCCCCGGCGACCACGAAGATAGGATAGATGAAGTCCTGCGACGAGAGCCTCGTCTCACGCACGAGGCCGCGCAACGCTCCCGTGCGTCGCGTGCGCCGCAGCCTCTGCTGGGGGAATGCCATGTTAAAGATCACCTCTCTCAACCGGATCGGCAGCGAACATGTCCGTCACCACCTCAACCAAACCGGGTATCGTGTACTCTCGCGCCTCGGCATCGACCCGGATACCATGACCCCGAGCGGTATCCGCGGTGATGGGACCGATGCACGCGACCCGCGTATCCGCCAACAAGCGAACCGCCTCACCTTTCCCGAACGCCCGCACGAAGTTCTCGACCGTCGAGCTGGCGGTGAAGGTGACGCAGTCTACATCGCCGCGTTCCAGACGCCGCGCTACGTCTTCTTTTCCCTCCGAGGATGGGCGTGATTCGTATGCCGGCGGCACTACGACCTCGGCGCCGGCTTCGCGCAAACGATCCGGCAGCACCTCGCGCGCCACTTTCGCCCTTGGAATGAGTACGCGCTTTCCGGCGAGTGAATCGCCGGAGACCTCCTCCAGTAATGCCTCGGCCCGGTACTCGGCGGGCATCACATCCACTCGCAAACTATAGCGTTCGATCCTCTCCGCCGTCGCGGGTCCGATGGCCGCGATCTTCGCACCGCGTGGAACAGCGCGCAGATCCAACCCATGATGCCCCAGGCGCTCCACGAAAGCCTCGACGCCGTTCACGCTCGTGAAGACCAGCCAATCGAACGAATCCAGTTCGTGGATGGTCTCATCCAGCGGCCCGAAGTCCTCTGGCGACGCTATCTCAATGGTCGGGAACTCCACGGCCTCGGCGCCAAGTCGCTCCAGTTTCCCGGAGAGCTCTCCGGCCTGCGCCCTTGCGCGGGTGACAACGATGCGACGACCAAAGAGCGGACGCCGCTCGAACCAGTCCAGCCCGCCCTCCCGGAGCGCGACCACGTCCCCGACGACGATGATAGCTGGTGGTTTCAGTCCCGCTTCAGTGACCCGCTCCGCTATATCTTCGAGCGTTCCGGTGACAGTGCGCTGCTCGGAGACCGTGCCCCACCGAACCACGGCCACCGGCGTGCCAGGGCTTCTTCCAGCCGAGATGAGCGAAGCGGAGATCTCGGCCAGCCTTCCTACGCCCATATACAGCACCAGGGTGTCGGCGCTGTTCGCCAGCTTATCCCAGTCCACGTCGTGATGGCCTTTGGCCGGGTCCTCGTGGCCCGTGACGAAAGCGACGCTGGTGGAGACGCCGCGATGGGTGACGGGGATGCCGGCGTAGGCAGGGGCGGCGATGCCGCTGGTCACACCGGGGACAACCTCGAAAGGCAGTCCGGCTTCGATCAGGGCGAGCGCCTCCTCACCGCCGCGCCCGAACACGTAGGGATCTCCACCTTTCAGGCGCACTACGATCTTGCCGGAGCGTCCGAGATCCACGAGCAGATCGTTGATCTCCTCCTGCGGCATCGTGGGCTCGCCCGGTTTCTTGCCGACGTAGATGCGCTCGGCATCAGGCTTCGCGTGGCGGAGCAGAGCTTCCGGGGCGAGCCGGTCGTAGACGATAGCGTCGGCTTCTTGCAGGCAGCGAAGACCCTTGAGGGTGAACAGACCAGGGTCTCCGGGACCACTGCCGACCAGGTAGATCACGGCTCGCCTCCAGCCGCTGTCCGGTATACGCCACCGTCCCGGCCAGGCAAACGGAGCGAAAGGCAGCTCAACCCGCCGTCAATCTTCCTGAACTCCGACATCTCGAGCTCGATGACCTCATATCCTCTGGCGGCGATCAGCGCTTTCGCGCTCTCGGAACCCGCGGCCACGAGAACGTGATCGTTGACCCGGATGCAGTTGGCGAAGTATCCCTCCCGAGAATCCACAATGATCTTGTCGAATCTCCCGAACTCTTTGCTTGCCGCCAGCTCCCCGGCCACTACCAGATCTTCGTCCCCCAAGTATGACACCCCACTCTTGAGGTGCAGGAACTCGTTCGTCTCCACGGGGGAGGCTCCGTAGCCGTACGACCGCAGAACCTCGGAGAGTTGCCTGGCCCCCTCCCGATTGGTCCTGCTCGTGAGACCGATGTAGAAGTGGTCTCTGACCTGGAGGACGTCCCCTCCGTCCAGCGTACCCGGGTCACCGATACGTTCGATGTTTTCGTAGCGCCCGGACAAAGCCTCCTCGATACCGTGAACTTCCCCTCGCCTGCTGTCCGCTCCGGGTCGAGCCAGGATCGCACACCGTCCGGTCACAACCGCCGTGTCTTCAATGAAGACCGAATCCGGATGCTTCTCATCGGCGTCGAGCGCGGTCACCTCCAGCCCGCATTCCTCGAGTGCCTGGACATATTGGCAGTGCTGCGCCATGGCCTTCGCACGATCTGGTTTCCCTAGATCCGCGGACGTTATCCCGGCATCGAGTGTTTTCGGGACGCCCCGGACGATGGCCTCAGCAAACATTGGCACCCCCTGCGGCAGCATCCGGAAAATGGTGGCGTGGACCCGGGCGCATCACCTATCGCCTCGCCTCCCGAACCTCTCCGAGCACGACCTCCGCGCCCTGCTCCAACAGGTTCCGCGCCAATCGCTCTCCAACTTCATCAGGGTCCTCGCCCGTAGCCTCGCCCTGGTACACCAGCGCCCCATCCGGTGACGCCACGATCCCGCGTAGCCGGACACCCCCGCCTTCCGTGACAGCCAGGGCGCCGACCGGCA
>JACCTS010000233.1 GCA_013812245.1 Rubrobacter sp. | reverse complement strand
GGCTTCTGCCAGGTAGCCGTGATGAACGTCGCCGGAGAGCAGGATCACGGATGCGGGAGCCCTGTCTTCCGAGCGTTCCCCGCAGGCGACGGAGCGCAGCAGGATCGCCAGGCTGCGGAAAGAGCCCTGGAAGGCGGCCCAGTGTTCCAGGTCCACGAGTTGCCGGAACTTCTCGCCGAGCCTCGCCGCCGCGTGGCCCCACGCGCCCCCGCAGACGGCCTCGTTCCACGCCTCGAGGTGGTGAAGGCCGGGGGCCATGAGGACCGGCAGCGAGGTCCCGAAGAGGAGATGGTCGAAGTCCCCGGTGGCGGTATCTTCGATCCAGGCCCACTCCTCGGGGTCGAGCATCGAGCGGTGTCCATCTTTCAGTATTCGTCCAGCACGCGAGTCCATGACTATGAGGCGTATCCCGCCGAAGTCTCGGTGGTAGCTCCAGCGGGTGCCCGCGACCTCGCGGTCGGCCCTTTGGGCGAACTCGCGCAGCACACGCGTGGCATCTCCCGCCTCCTTCACGTTTTCGAAGAGGTCATTCTCCTCCAGCTCCTCCGGCGAGAGGTTGCCGAGGTGCTGGTAGATCCAGTACGACATAAACGCCCCGACTATGCGCTCCTCCCACCACGGCCGGGCGTGCATCTCGCCCACCCAGGCTTCCGAGGTATTCCAGTCGTCGTGAACGTCATGGTCGTCGAAGATCATGGCCGAAGGCACGGTGGAGAGGAGCCACCTTATGGCAGGGTCCTGCCACGAGTCCCAGTACAGGTGCGTGTACTCCTCGAAGTCCGCGACCTCCTCTTTGGGACCTCTGGATGGGTCGCGCCGGGAGCGGATGAACTCGCGGGTGCCAAGGGAGACGTTGTCGGCGTAGATCTGATCCCCGAGCATCAAGAGGGCGTCGGGCCATCGCTCCGGCGGCTCGCTCCGGGTCCGCAGGGCGAGGGCGTACAGGGCGTCCTGGCCGAAGCCGCGCTCGTCTTCGTCCTTCTCCAGCGTGTACGGCGGCTCGTGCGGGAGCGAGACCCGGCACGAACCGAAAGCGAGCGACAGGGCGCCGTCTGAAGAAATGGTCCGGATACGGGGCGTGGGAAATTCGTAGTCCGGTTCGGGCCAGGCTCTCTCACCATCCAACTCCACCGTGTACTCGTAGGACGAGCCTGGCCTGAGATCCGTAATCCCGACCAGACTGTAGTGGTGGTTCTCGACGGAGAAGGTGCGCGTACGGTGGGCCGTGCCGTCCACCGTCACGGAAACCTCACAGGCGGCGCCGGCCTCGATCCAGACCGTGGCGTCCGTCGCCCCGGCGTAGCGGAGGAGCGGACCGAGAACCAGGGATGGGGCCATCTCAGGTGATTACCCGGCGTGCGTTCAGGCCACGCCTATACGAGGCCGACGAGGCGGGCCATTACCGGGACCAGGGAGACGACCAGGATGATGCCGATGATGTCGAAGACGACCCCGGAGCGGACCATCTTGGTTATCGGGATCATGCCCGAGCCGTAGACGATGGCGTTCTGCGGCGTGGAGACCGGCATCATGAACCCGAATGACGCCCCGAAGATGGCGCAGAAGGCCGGGATCACAGGGTCCAGACCGGCCGCCGCGGCTATCGGGATGACGATGGGAACCACCACCGTCGCGCTCGCGGTGTTGGAGGTGGTCTCGGAGATCAAGATGGCTATGAGCGCGGCGACCGCGGAGACGGCCAGCAGGCTCGTAACGCCCAGGGCATCGGCTATGCCTTTGCCCAGGATCTCGGCGAGGCCCGTATCCGAGAGGAGGGTGCCGAGCGCGATGCCGCTCCCGAAGAGGACGATGGTGCCCCAGTCAATCCTCACGGCCTCGTTCCAGTTCATGGTGAAGCGCCGCTCGGACCAGCTTATCGGGATGAGGAAGAGCAGCGCCGCGCCGATGATGGCGACCGTGCCCTCGTCGAGCCTAGCGTAGAGGAAGCTGTAGACCGTGGACTCGTCGCCGAAGATCAAGGCCGCAACGCCAGGGAGGACCCACAAAGAGATCGCGGCGGCGAAGGCGATGATGGTGTTCTTTTCGCCCCTGGAGAGCGGGCCGAGCTTGCTACGCTCCTCGTTGACGTACTCCTCCGCGCCGGAGAGGCGGCGGACTTCGGGACGGTTGAGCAGAAGCAGGATCACGCACAGGGCCGCGAACATGATCAGACAGACCGGGGCGGCGGCCATGACCCAGCCGAAGAAGCTGATGCGGGCGTCTGTCTCGGCCTCGATGAAGCCGATGCCGATAAGGTTGGGCGGCGTCCCGATGGGCGTGAGTAGCCCCCGACGCCGGAGGCGTAGGAGATCATGAGCATCAGCGCGGTTCCGAAGTGCAGCCGGCTCACGTCGCGGTCGGTGTCGGACTGCTCACTGACCATGCCCCCAATGGCCCCCATCATCCCCAGGCCGATAGGCAGAAGCATCGCGTAGGTCGCGGAATTGGAGAGAACGCGCTGATACAGGCCGCTATCGCGCCGAAGGCGATTATGACGCCGTAGGTCGAGCGGGCCACACCGGGCAGCGAGAGGATGCGGAAGGCGAAGCGGCGGTCGAGGCCGTGGGTGACCATCGCCTGCGCGATGATGAAGGCCCCGATGAACAGGAAGATGGTGTCGTCGGCGAAGGAGCCGATCACGATGTCGCCGGGCGAGTCGTCGGCGTTCAAGCCGACGCCCGGCACGTTCAGGATCACGCACAAGGCCAGCGCGAGCACGGCCGTCACCGGTATGGGTATGGCCTCCGAGAGCCAGTAGACGATGGTGAAGCAGAAAATCGCGATCAGGGCCTGCTGGTTGGGCTCTAGCGGCAGCGGCACAAAGAACATGATCAGGAAGACAATAGGCCCCAGGAAGAGCCCGACTGTCTGCCGTATCCGCTCGAATCGCTGCTCTGCGGGAGACAACACTTCCTGTTGCTCGGCAAGCGTCTTGTAAGTTCCGCTCGGCCGCACGTCTTCGGTCATGGACCCTCCCTCTCCACGCTACGCGTTCTACCCCACGCCGGGAAGTATAGCGGCATGCAAAATGCTGCGCCCGCAGGGATCTTGTCGGTGTGGCCTTCGGCCGGGAGGCTAGTTACGGCCCTGGCGGGCGAGGGAGGCCTGGATGCGGCGGGCGTCTTCGAGGTCGCGGACGGCGTCCCAGAGCTTGCCCTCGGGGACGGTGGCGTACCAGCGGTCGGTCCGGTAGCCGTAACGGCGCTTGAGCTCGCGCACCGAGTCGCCAGTGTAGCGCAGGGCGAACGAGAGCCTTCGCGTCTCGTTGGGCTGGCGGGGCAGGAGGCCCATCCGGCTCTCGGTCCACCAGGAGACTTCGGGCATGGGCTCGGCCGCGTGCAGGATCAGGCTGGTCTCCCACTCCACCCGCAGGGCGTTCATCTCGAAGGTGCCGGGCCGGACGCTGAGGGGTCCCAGGGAGAAGCCGTCGCTCCCGTGGAACCCGAAGGTGCGCTCGAAGCGGGCTTTGTGCCTGCCGTGGAGCTTCTCGTAACGGACGCGGAGGGCGAGGAGCTGCTCGTCGGAGTATGCGCGCAGCCCGCCGACCGTCGGACGCCGTGGGTCGAGCCCTCCGCGCTGGAGCATTCCGGCGAAGGCGTTGTAGGAGCGCAGGCTTTTGATGAGCCAGACCGCGAACCCGCCGACCGCGAGCGCGAAGCTGGAGATCATGGTCGCGTAGTAAGCCGCGTGGGGTACAAAGACGCCCTGGCCCGCGAAAGATTTCTCGCCGAACAGGTTGTAGAACACGGTTACGGCGGTGGTCACCGCCACGAAGTACGCGAAGCCGACCAGCAGGAATCCACCGAAGCGCCGGAACGGTGGAGAACACGCCGCCGCGAGGCCCTCCCAGGCCACCCGCTCTTCGCCTATCTTCAGGTTCGTCGCGTCGAGCTTCTCCACAAAGGGTAGTATACCTGCGCTCCCATCTTTGGGCTGGGTTGTATATCACGGGAACGAACGTACCGGCTGTCTTTGACGCGCGGCTAAGGTTAAGATATCGGGCGTGGCAGAGAACGCTCCGCAAAACGCTCCGCGGCACGGGCCGTCAGGGTGATGAGCCCCGAGATCACGGCTGCCGTATACGGGGGTCTGGTGGGCGGGGTGATCGCGATGATCGGTGTACTCCTGGGGGTGCTCGTCGAGCGCCAGCTCCAGTGGCGGGGGAAGGTGCGGTGTGTGGTGTCGGATTGGAACCTGAGCTTCCTGCAGGCTGGGGAGCTCAATCAGGCCATGTGCTCGTTCGAGGTCAACCTTTTCAACGAGAAGCCGCTCGCGACTGGGCTCCGCGACGTCAGGGTGGTCTTCGTGTGGGACGATGGTGAGGAGATAGTCGGCCGGCTCCGGGACGTGCTCCTGCGGGAAGGCGTCACCCTGAACCTCCCGCCGCGGGAGTGGGTGCAGGCGAGCCTGCACGGCCGCTTCGACGACCAGGAGGCGCGGAAGCTGCACAGTTTCCGGCGGGCGGAGTTCGTCGGCTACCTACCCGACGGCCGGGCGTTCCGGCAGAGAATCATCGGGCGCAAGGACTTCGTCGTCCGCAGGAAGAGGCTATTTTCCAGCCGCAAGGACTACCATTCGGGGTCCTTGTGGCGCGGGCCGTCCGGGGACGAGAACTAGGACGACCAGGAATGGACCACGGCTACCAGGAACTCCGCCGGTCCCTTGAGCAAATGCTGCAGCACCTGGCGCGTGCCGACGACGAGCTGAAGGCCGCGCAACGTCTCCTCGACCCGCAGGCTTCCCCCGGCACGGAGATCAACCGCGCCATAGCGGCGGCCAGGATCTCGGTGGACGACGCGATGGAGACCGTGCGCTGGAGGATGTCCGAGACAGAATCTGGATAGAGGCCGGCCCGAAGCCTCGCTATCAAACGTCCGAGGCGCGGCCCGCGGCTTCTTCCAGGGCCGACAGGGCCGATGCCTGGTCCATGCCGGTGCTCCTGAGGAGGTCCATCGCCGCCGAGCGGACCTGGCCGACGAGCACGCTGATCGCCAGGTCGTGCCGCTCCTGGAGTATCGCGGTGGCCTTGCCCGCGGCCTCCAGGGCGTACCGGCGTGCCTCGTCCGGTGGGCCTGGCTCTTCCAGAAAAACGGCAAGGGCCATCACGGATTGGGCGAGATCCAGAACCGCCTCCGGCAGTACCGGCGGGATTTTATCCCCCCGGCGCGTCGCATTGGCCGCCCCGCGCGCCAGAACTCGCACGTTGATGACCGCAAGCTCTATCCGGTTGCCTGCGGTTGAGTAGAGTTCCAGGTGCTTCAGGGCCCTTCGGCGGCTGGGAGAGAGCCGGGCGGTCTCGTGCCCTGCGGCGAGGGCTTCGTTGAGGTTCCTCACCTGACCGTCTATCCGGCGGGCGTCGCGCAGCGCGCCCTCGGCCCGCACTAGGTCGCCGTCTCTGAGCGCGGCTGACACCTCTTCGAGCACAGACACCAGGTCTTCGAAGATGGGGCGGGCGGCGCGCTCGACCAGGCGTTCGGGGTTTATCGGGAACAGGGAGTGGACGGCCAGGGCCACGCCCCCGCCCACGAGGGCGTCCAGGAAGCGATCCGGAGAGAACACCGCTTCCGGTGGTTGGAGGACCATCACGAAGATGGCGGAGATCGCGGCCTGGTTCACGAGAAGGGTGCCAGCCCCGAAGAACAACGCCGCGGCCATCGCCAGGGCGACCACGATTGAGATCCCCGCCCAGCCCGTCCCGATGAGGAGCGAGATCAAATCCGCCACCATCAACCCTACCGCAACCCCGACGACCAACTCCACCGCGCGTCTACCCCGGCTTCCCAGCGTAATGCCCAGAGCGATTACCGCCGCGATGGGGGCAAAGAGCGGCCGATCATGCCCCAGTAAGTAGACCGCCAGCAGGTAGGCGATGCCCGCGGCCACCGCCGTTTGCAAGATGGCCCAGCTTCCAGCCCGCAGACGCGCCGTGCCGGCGGACAAGAACCCGCGTGTCCGGCCGAAAGCCCCGCTCATCTCGTGTAATAGACTCCTGCCTCGCTTGCGGCGCCGCGTTCCCGTCCCCGGAGCGTACGCCACCGCCTCTTCGAAGTCTATCGCCCGCAACGGTCTATTCCAGCGGCCCGACCTCGTGGCCGGTGTGTCCTGGGAACGCGCACATCCCGACCGTGGGGTTATGTGGATGGCGGCCATGTGACGATCAACCCTGGAGACGGCCAAAGAAAGTAAACGGCTTCCAAGGAGGTCAGACGATGTACGGAACGAGCTTCGATGGACGGTTGGTTCACCAGCGCAACGAGGGCTTCCTGCAGGAGATGTGTGTGCTGCGCCTGGAAGATCATCTGCGGTTGGGCCGCCGGCGCCGCTTCGCGCTCCGCCGGAAATTCCGGCCGCCGTTCCGGGGAGTCCTCGCCCTGTTCGCCAGAGAAGCTCCATCTCTAGAG
>JACCTS010000144.1 GCA_013812245.1 Rubrobacter sp. | reverse complement strand
GACCCCAACGCCCGGGCGACGCTGGAGGTCTGGAATCTGCCCGAGTGCAAGAAGAACGAATACTACGAGCTGTGGTTCGGGAAAGAGAGCGGACGCGTCAGCGCGGGCACCTTCAAGGTAGACGAAGATGGACGGGTAACGCTCCAGATGAGCGTCCCGGAAGAAGCGGGCAATTACGGGCAGGTCGGTATCACCCTGGAAGAGTTCCCCGAAGAGCCGCGCATGGACTCAGCGAAACCGGTGCTCACTGGCGAGCTCGAAGGGTCCTAAGCCAGTACTCAAGTTAGTATCACTTGCGAAAAGACATCGGCAATCCCACGTCAGCAAGCTGTGGCGTCAATGGCGGGACTGAGCAAAAAATCTTATGTGCCTCGCTTCTCTTGTACGGCTTCGTCAACGCCTTTCAGGAACGGTCTCAAGAGGTCGCCCTCCTCTAGGTTCTTATTTGTGTGGCCAAGGTCCTTCCTTACGGCGAGCAGCAGTTTCTCGAAGCCCAGCATAGAGGTTTCCTCTGTCACGCCGCTCGGCCCGACTTGAGCGGTGAATTCCTTTATCACGTCCTCTGATCCCCACGTGATGAGCTTCTGCGGCACGGTGGCACGGTACTTCTCGTCTCTCTGCTTGCGCTTGGCCGGGGGAGCATTTCGGCGTTCCCTCATCACCCAGAACCAGTAGTCAAGCAGTTCCTCGTAGGCATCCGCCTTCCGGTTGCGTTGTGCTTGTTGGGCCTGTTGGCGTTGCTGGGATCGGTTCGACCATATCAACGATCCCACAGACACAAGGATCGTCCCGGAAGTAACAATGACCGCCGCGAGCACTGCTGGCTCGGCGGACCCCAATAGGCCGAAAACCGCTCTGACGAGCACCATGAGCAGCGCCCCGGCTACCAGAAGGATTAACAGGCCTATTAGTGTGTTGCGACCGCCGCCTTGTCCTCGTTGCTCCCTCTGAACCATAGAGGGAGTAAAAGGTGCTCGTCTACGCCACCGGCCGAGTCTCGTAGCTTTAGGGGCTGAGGTTTCGGACGCTTCCCGTATACTTCGCGCATGAGGCTCATCGTCGCGGAGAAACCGTCCGTCGGGCGGGATATTGCGAACTCGCTGGGGAAGCACCGGAAGGGCAAGGGATCACTGGCCGGTAGCGGCTGGACGGTGACGTGGGCTCTCGGACATCTGGCTGAACTGGCTCCGCCGGATGCCTACGGCGACGAGTACAAGAAGTGGCGGCTGGAGACGCTGCCCATCCTGCCGGAGCGGTTCAAGGTGAGGGTGAACGCGAAGACGCGGGATCAGTTCTCGGTCGTGAAGGGTTTGATGCGCGATTCTTCTGTAACCGAGGTGGTGAACGCCTGCGACGCGGGACGGGAAGGAGAGTTGATCTTCGCCTACCTCTACGGCCTCTCGGGGTGCAGGAAGCCGGTGCGGCGGTTGTGGATCTCCTCCCTCACGACCGAGGCCATCCGGGAGGGCTTCGATGCCCTGCGTGATGGCCGCAACATGAAACCCCTCGAAGACGCGGCCCGTAGCCGCGGAGAGGCGGATTGGATCGTCGGCATGAACGCCACCCGCGCCTACTCTGTCCGCTTCGGTCGCCCTGGCAACGTTTTGTCTGTCGGGAGGGTTCAAACACCCACCCTCAAGCTTCTCGTTGACCGCGAGCGCGAGATCGAAGACTTCAAACCCGAGAAATTCTGGACCGTCTACGCCCGCTTCACCCGCGAGGAGAACACCTACGACGGTGTCTGGTTCAGGAAGAAGGAGAACCGCCTCAAGGGGAAAGAGGCCGCCGAAGAGATAGCGGAGAAGGTGCGCGGCGGAACCGGCAAGGTGAAGAAGGCGGAGAAGAAGAGCGCGTCGGAGAAACCGCCGCTCCTCTACGACCTGACGGAGCTTCAGCGCAACGCCAACGCCCGGTTCGGCTTCACCGCCGACCGTACCCTGCGCGCCGCCCAGGCATTGTACGAGGAGCGCAAGCTCATCACTTACCCGCGCACGTCCAGCCGCTACCTCTCGAAGGATATGGTCGGTGGCCTGAAAAAGCGCGTGGAGGCGGCTGGCGCGCTCCCCGACCTCGCGCCTTTCGCGGAGACGCTACTCGAAGCGGACAAACTCCCTATCAGCAAACGCATCGTGGACGACGCGAAGGTCACGGACCACCACGCCATCGTCCCGACGAACAGAAAATCTTCGGGGAACCTGCCGCCAGACGAGGCGAAGGTCTACGATCTCGTGGCGCGGCGCTTTCTGGCGGTGTTCTTTCCCGCGGCCCGCTTCGAGAACACGACCGTGGTTACGGAGGTTAGGGAGGAGACGTTCCTGAGCCGAGGACGGGTCGTGCTGGACGCGGGATGGCGGGCGCTGTACCCGGACGGGGTAGGCGGCCGGAAGGAGAAGGAGCCTCCGGTGCTGCCGCCCATCGAGGTCGGGCAGGAGTGGCGGGTGGCGAAGGCCGCAGTCAAGGAGGGGGAGACCAAGCCGCCGCCGAGGTACTCGGAGTCCGCGCTGCTCGGGGCCATGGAGACGGCTGGCAAGTTCGTCGAGGACGAGGAGTTGCGGCAGGCGATGAAAGACTCGGGGCTCGGGACGCCGGCCACGCGGGCTGCGACCATCGAGCGGCTGATCTCGGTCGGATATCTGGTGCGGGAGAAGAAGAGCCTGATGCCGACGGAGAAGGGGAGAGCCCTGATCCAACTGCTTGGAGACAGCCGCATCTCCTCCCCCGAACTCACAGCCCGCTGGGAGGAACGCCTGGCGAAGATGGAGCACGGCTCCGAAACGAGATCCGACTTCATGGCGGATATCGGCGATTTCGTCCGCAAGCTCGTCGAGGAAGTCCGTTCCAAAGAAGGCGAGAGGGTTGCCGCCCCCGCAAAGCGCAACGGAAAGCGCGGTGCGAAGCCACCGCAAAGGAACGGTTCCAGCGCCGCGTCCGCGAGCGAACCGTCAGGTGAGGCGCTCGGAGCGTGCCCGAAGTGTGGGGCAATGGTGGTGGAGACAAAGAAGGCCTTCGGGTGCTCGGCATGGAAGGAGAGCGGCTGCAAGTTCGCCGTCTGGAAGACCGTCGCGGGCAAGCGCGTGAGCGAAGCCCAGGCGAAGCAACTCCTGACGAAAGGGCGTACCGGGAAACTCAAGGGCTTCAAGAGCAAGGCCGGGAAGCCGTTCGAGGCGGCGCTCGTGCTCGACGCGGAGAGCAAGGTGCGGCTGGAGTTCGAGAGCGAACGCTAGTCTGCGCGGTCTCTGAACATCCACGGCATGCACACTGGTCCGGTGCGGGAGATAAGGGCTTCGGGGACGGCGAGGAGTAGATTCGCCCCAGATTCCGCTGGTCCTCTCGAATCGGTGAGGATTCTGACGGAAGAGTTTCTCGGCCTCTCCGCTTTATGCGCTAAACTCTTCCGTCGTATGAGAGTGATCGTAATCGGGGCCGGGCTCGCCGGCCTAACATGCGCGAAGGTATTGGCAGAGCGTGGATCCGAGGTCTCCTTGTTCGAGGCTTCGGATGGTGTCGGTGGGCGGGTGCGCACCGACGAGCGGGACGGGTTCCTGCTCGACCGGGGTTTTCAGGTGTACTTCACAGCCTATCCCGCCGCCAGGCGGCATCTGAACCACGCGAAGCTCGACCTCCGGGTTTTCGATCCCGGCGCCGTCGTCCATCGAAGCGGCGAGCGGAGCGTGCTCTCCGATCCCCGGCGTGACCCGGCCTCCCTCGTGTCCTCGCTCCTCTCCGACGCGGCCACCACCGGGGATAAGGTCCGCACCCTCAGGCTCGTCGCCAGCGCCCGGCAGGACGACACCGAGTCGGCAGGCGAGAAGGTCAAAAGTCGGGCTGCTGACGTCAACAGCCTGGAGTATCTGCGGGAGTTCGGGTTCTCGGAGAAGATCCTGAACCGCTTCTTCCGGCCGTTCTACGGCGGCATCTTCCTGGACCGGGATCTGGGGACTTCATCGCGCGTGTTGCGTTTCACGTTCAAAATGCTCGCCAGCGGCGATACTGTGGTGCCAGCGCGGGGGATCGGTGAGATCCCGAAACAGCTCGCGTCCCATCTTCCCGAAGGCGTCATCCACCTGAACAGCCCGGTCGATGAGTTGCTGCGGAACGGAGAGCGTGTCATGGGCGTGGGGACTGCGGAAGCGGAACACGAGGCCGACGCCGTGGTCGTCGCAACGGAGGCCCTGGCAGCGGGCAGGCTAGCTGGCGTGACCGTTCCGGGGGGCTCAGTCGGGCAGACCTGCCTGTACTACGCTTCTGGCGGGCTCGGGGCCGGCAAGAAGATCCTGCTAAACGGTGATGATGGAGGTTTTTTGAACAACGTAGTGGAGATCAGCAACATCTCCGAAAGCTACGCTCCGCCGGGGGAGAGCCTGGTGAGCGCCGTCGCCATCGGTACGCCGGATGAGCCTGACGAGGGTCTGTTCCGGCGTGGGATCTCGGACATAACCCGGTGGTACCCAAACGCGGATCTCAGGCCGCTCGCCATCTACCGTATCCCGTTCGCCCAGTTCTCCCAGCCTCCGGGTGTCCACGATGGCCTGCCGGACAACCATACCAATACGCCTGGGCTCGTGCTCGCCGGGGAGTACACCGAGGACTCGTCCATAAACGGCTCCATGCTCTCGGGGGAGAAGGCCGCCGTGGAGGTGCTCGCGTGAGCGGCGTTTCGATCAACGGTGCTTCGAAGAACGGCGCTTCGGCGAAGGGCGTGC